>DATGCY010000531.1:0-7243 GCA_035311385.1 Candidatus Methylomirabilota bacterium | reverse complement strand
GGCACAAAGAGATAACCCGCTAGCTGACGGACCAGGATCATCTCGACAGACTGCTGGCTCATGACCGTCCTGTCACTCTACTCTAGGCGCCGCCGCCTTTCTCTCGCTTTCTTGACGGCCCGGCTCACTCGATGACCTCATCCGCCCGGGCCGCAGTGCTGACGACGGGATAGCGAGACCGAGAGCCTTCGCCGTCTTGAGATCGATGATGAAACGCAGGAGCACGTCGACCTGCTCGATCGGCGAGTCGCGACCTCGCACCCCGCCGCACGCGCTGCCCCTGCTTTGCCACGAGCCGCCCGGGAGTCTCGCAGAGCCGGAAGGGAACTCGAGCAGTCCGCGGGAGCCGCGCTCGATCTATCGCGGGCACCTCTCCGACCCTGATGATTGGTACCTGGGCGTCGGGCGCCTCGCGGCAACGGCAAGTGCCTCACTTGAACCTGTCGGACAGGCTCGTGGCTGTGGTATCTAGAACACGGGTCATCCGAAGGAGGCAAAACGCATGGTGATTCTGCGGCGGCGCGCCCAGCTAGCGGAAGAGCGGTGGGGGTGGAGCGGATCCGGGGTCACCCGAAGCGTTGACGCTCAGATCGGAACGCGAGGTGCGGGATGCCGACGGTATTTCTGAGCCACAAGACAGAGCATGCGGCTGCTGCCCAGGCCCTGGCCGCCGCGCTGGGGATCGTACTGCCGAGAGACGAGATCTTTCTCGCGGAGGAGATCAGAAAAGGCGACGACTGGCGGGCAAACGTCGACCAGGCCCTGGCTGACGCCAAGTGCTTCGTGCTCCTGTATACAGATGTCCGGTTGGACTGGTCGTGGTGCTTCTTCGAAGCGGGGTCGTTCGCCGCTCTGCCGCCGGGGAAGCCGCGGCGTCCGATCTATTGCCTGCACCCACCCGATGTCCCGCCTCCGAGCCCGCTCGCAAACCTGCAGGCCGTCCGTGCCACACCAGAGGACTTGGAGGAATGGGTCAGAAATGCCCTCTGCCCGGCCGTGGGATGCCAGCGACAACCGAGCACGGGGGAGCTGACGGCCGCCATCAAGCAGATCGAGACGTTGATCAAGGGCACGAGCCTCGTCAAGGAGAGGGTGCTCAAGCCATCTATCTGGATCGACCCTCCGTGGCCTGGACCAGGCGACCAGCCGAACTGGAACGACGTGACCGCTATTGCGAATGTGGACTTCGCGAGCGCGATCGTTTCGATCGATGCCGAGTCCGCCAGGGACCTTGGCTTCGCGAATCCCCCGACCAATGCGAAACTCCTCCCATTTTTGCGGGAAATCGCGTCGGACGCCCAATGGGCCGACGACCGAGTCGAGTTTTGGATCTCCAAGTTCTTCGAGTCGCTGCTCGAGGGTGCCAAGGAGCGCCTGGATTTTCAGGAGGCGGCGTATTTTCGGCATGAGAGCGGAAGAATCTTTCGACCGGTCGTGGTCAGCTATGCGAAGAACTCGAGCGGAACGATCTGCAGACTGCGAGTGCTCTTCGCATCTGCGTTCGTCTCCCCGCTCACCGACAACCCGAGCGAGGTGCAACGGCTGTCCGATGGAATACGGTTGGCCGTGCGCACGCGACTCGAAGTCGTGGATCCATACCGCGGCCGGATGTCTGAGGTATACCGCGCGAAAGTTCTCAGCTCGCTACCGAGAGACGCCATCGCGAGAAGCAATCCCGTCGGGAGCCGCGTCGTTCAGGCCCTCGAGGCGATCTGGGAAGAAGCCATGGCCCACGGCCTGCGACCCGGCGGCCCTGCTCCACGGCTGTTCGACGACGAAGACCAGCACAAGTACGAGGCGCTCCGCGAACACGCAGTAAACGTCTGGGAGAGATTGAGGGTAACCGCACCGGCCGAGGACCAGAAAGGAACGGGCGAGTACCCCGAGTCAGAAGGACTGCTGGCCGAATTGGATCAATCTCTGCAAACCTATCTCGATCTGGCCCTGCCACGACTGCGAGTGCTGCTCAAATAGCGGCCGGCACCGGATCGATGACTCCGCCGTGATCGCCGTCCCAGACTCTGGCCAGGCCTACGTGATTGGCGGCATGAGCAGCGCGAGGGCTCGCCGCACGTCGGCGGGCTGGAGGCCGCGGCCCGGGTGGGTGAGGACGAGGCGCGCGCGTAGCTCGCCCATGTCGACGTGGTCGTCGATGATCACGTAGTCGTCCACGCTGTTCTCGGCGAGCCACTCCGCGATCTCCGCTCCACGATCGGCGCCGAGCGGGCCGGTCGGTGTCTTGTCCACCACGGCGCCGGTGAAGCCCGCCGCTTCCAGGAGCGTCTGCAGCTCGGCCACGGTCTTGCCGTACCGCCACGTGGACGACACCACGACGTCCGCTTTCCCACGGGTCACGATCTCGTTCAGCACCTGGACGCATGCGGGCTCGAGGTCCCCGTAGCGATCCCACTGTCGGATCGGTGCCAGCACCCCGTCGATGTCGAGGAAGATCACCCGCCGTCTTGTCCCGTCTGAGCTCACTCGGGAAGCATATCCCGGCTCCTCCCTGGCCTCGACGGGAAAGCGCGCGTTCTTGACAGGGTCGTCGGAGCCAGCGCACGATCCTCGCCATGGGCGCACGGACCGGCGAGCAGTTCCTCGAGGGTCTTCGCAAGACCCGGCGCATCGTCTGGGTCGATGACGAGCGCGTGGACGACGTCACCACTCATCCCGCCCTGGCCCAGGCCGCGCGTACCCTGGCGGGGATCTACGATCGCCAGCACCGCTTTTCGGAAGAATGTCTGATCACTGATCCCGCAACAGGCGAGCTCGTCAACGTGAGTCACATGATTCCGCGGTCCGTGGGGGATCTCCAGCGGCGGAACCGCGGCCTCTCCCGCATCTCCGAGGCCACCGTGGGTCTCATGGGACGGACCCCCGACTACATGAACGTCAAGTTCGCCTGCTTCGCGGCCCGCCATACGCGGTGGGCCGGCGCCGACGGAGGCAACGCCGAAGGGGCGGAGCGTCTCGTGCGCTTCCAGCGGCGTCTGGCCCGCGAGGACCTCTCGCTCACCCATACCATCATTCAGCCCACCATCGACAAAACCTCGGACCCCCGCGTGATCGGCAACCAGGTCACCCTCCACAAGGTCGGCGAGACGGCGGGCGGTATCGTCGTGCGGGGGGCACGCATCCTCGCGACCCTCGCCCCCTTCGCGGACGAGATCGCCGTCTATCCCGGCCTGGCCATTCCCGACGGGGCCGAGGTCTACGCCCTGGCCTTCGCCATCCCCGTCGACACCCCCGGTCTGATCTTCGTGTGCCGCGACAGCGCGTCCGCCCCCGGGGCTCACCGGTTCAACCGGCCGCTGTCCTCACGCTTCGACGAGCAGGACGCCTTCGTGATCTTCGACGACGTGGAGATCCCAGAAGAGCGCATCTTCATCGACGGGCGGGTGGACGTCTACAACGACATCCGCTCGACGGGGATCATGGAGAACCTGACCAACCAGACCACGATTCGCGCGCTGAACAAGCTCGAGTTCGCCTACGGTCTCGCCGCGCGGATGGCCGAGACCATCAACGACCAGAGCCCGGGGACGCTGGAGATGCTGGGGGAGCTCCTGAGTTACGTCGAGGTGACGCGGAGCGCGGTCGAGCTGTCGGCGCGGCAAGGACGGCATGTCGGCGATGGGGTATGGTTTCCCGATCCGCAGCCCCTGATCCCCATGCGCTCGCTCCTTGCCACGTGGTTCCCCCGGGTCGCCGAGATCATCACCCTCATCGGAAGCCACAACCTCCTCGCCGCGCCGAGCCGGGGGCAACTCGATGATCCCGAGTTGCGCCCTCTCCTCGACGAGTTCCTCCATGGCGCAGGCGGAGTCGACGCCGAGTCGCGCGCCGCCCTCTTCCGCCTCGCCTGGGACTTCGTAGGCTCGGGCCTGGCTGGGCGCAATCTCCTCTACGAGCGCTTCTACCTCACCTCGGCCGCCCGCAACCGCATCACCGCCCACCAGAACGCGGACCGCGGGCGCGCCTATGCTCTGGTCGACAGCATCCTTGGAGCGGTGGACGGCTGAGAGCCGGGGAAAGCCGCGAGCGTTCGGTGGAACGCCGCGGACGAATCAGAAGCTGCCGGTCGCCTGCGCTCCGGCGAGCCGGCCGAACACGGCGCCCGACATGAGTCCGGTGCCGCCCGGGTAGTTGCCGTGGAAGAGCCCGCCCACCATCTCGCCGCAGGCGTAGAGGCCGGGAATGGGCGTCCACGAAGCACCGAGGACCTGCGCGCGCTCGTTCACGCGCACACCGCCGAAGGTGAAGGTGATGCCTCCGGTCGTCGGATAGGCGACGAAGGGTGGCGTGTCGAGGCGCTGGGCCCAGTTCGACTTTGGCAAGGCCAGGCCGTGGGTGGCGAGGCCGTCGCGGATGGTGGGATCGAAGCGTCCCTCGCCGACGGCGTGGTTGTAGGCCTCGAGGGTGCGGCGGCAGACGGCGCGATCGAGCGGGAGTTTGTCCACCAGAGCGTCGAGGGTGTCCGCCGTCTCCGGCGTCCCCGTCTTGTAGCGGCCCTCGAGGAGGTGGAGCACCTTGGCGTCGAAGATCTGCCAACCGATCCCGCCGGGCTCGTTGAGGGTGATGCCGCCCAGCTTGGCGTAGGTGTAGAACTGGAAGTCCTCACCCTCGTCGAAGAAGCGTGCGCCGCGCGCGTTGACGAGCACGCCATAGGGATAGGAGAGGCGGTTCGTCTTGTCCGTGAGCTTCCGGTCGCCGTGCGGCGGCGCGTTGGCGTCGATGGGCGTCGAGTGGCAGCCCGTCCACTGCCCGTGAGGCAGGGCGCCGAGCTCCATGGCCATGCGGAGCCCGTCGCCCGTGTTGTAGCGGGTCCCGCGCACTTTCGCGGAGTCCCAGGGGCGGCCGAGATAGCGCGCGCGCCACTCGGGGTTGGCCTCGAAGCCACCGCAGCCCAGGATCACCGCCTTGGCCGAGAGCTCCTGGAAGCCCTCGGCCCCGCGCACGAGGACACCGGCCACCCTCGCCCGCTTGTCCTGGAAGAGGCGGACCGCCGCGGTGTCGTATCGGATCTCGACACCCCGACGCTCGGCCGTCTTGAACCACATGGCGGAGAGCCCCACCCCCTCGTGCCGGGCCCGCACGACCGCGCCCGGCGACCACTTGATGGTGTCCCCCACCTTGACGGCGGACAGTGACACCGCGGGCTCCATCTCGATGCCCTGCTTGGCCATCCAGCATGCGCTGTCGTACGAGCGGCCGATCAGGAGCTCGGCCAGCTCGGGGTCGGTACGGCCATCGGTGACGCGGAGAAGGTCGGCCATGAAGAGCTTGTGAGGATAGGGCTCGACGCCTGCGAAGAAGCCGGGCACCTCCTTCTCCGCCTGCGGGACAAGGGGGCGCAGTTCCTCCGCGCGGTCGAAGGCGATGCGGAGGAGCCCGCCGCTATAGTGGGTGTTGCCGCCCCGCAGAGTGCGCGGGGCCTTCTCGAGGGCCAACACTCGCCGCGCGCCTTGCTCGCGGGCGGAGACCGCGGCAGCCAGAGCCGCGTTGCCCGCGCCCACCACGATCACGTCCCAGTCGCTCACGGGAGGGAGCATACACGAAGGCGGGCTCGCCCGTGCCCGACGACCTCGGACAATCGCCGACGGAGCTGGACAATGCCGCCGCGGTGCTCGTGCGCATGCGGCCGGGCTGCAGGTCGAACTCCGTGGTGGCCATCACGAGGGAGACGGGGGCACGCGAGGTGTCAACAGAGCGACAGAGGGCGACTACTCGACCCGCGCGTGTACCTCTCGCACCGCCGTCATCACCTGGATGCGCAGCTCGGGCGTGGGATTGGTCACGCGATGAATTTCCCGAACGTGCGACATGAAGAGCGCGATGAGCGTGCGAATGTCCTCGGCCTGCTCCACGTGTCTGCATCCCTTGAAGATGTCGGCGCATCGAAGCTCTTTCGACATGCTGATGGTCTGAATAGCAAGAGACGAGCCACCACGGGTTGACGCGGAAATTCAGCGGGTTGCGTGGGCGAAGCACGTGGTGGCCTCGCAAAATCTGTCGAACGAGCGCCGAGGATTGTCGCGTGGGACGGACGGGGGCGCGCTTAGCCGTGGTCGGTCAGCACGACCCGGTTGCCGCCCGATCGCACGGCTTCCTGCAGTCGCGCGCGAGCCCGCGAGAGGAGCGAGATCTCGCTGTGGCCGTCCCCGGGGAAGGAGACCTCGCCCACGCTGAGCGTGATGGTACGACCAGGGCCGTCGCCCGGGAACCGCACGTTGCCGATCTCCGAGCGGAGCCGCTCGGTGACGCGCAGGGCATCGCTCGTCCCTGTCTGCAGCAGCAGAACCCCGATGCCGTCGCCGAGCTGCCCTACCACGTCCGACGCGCGCACGAGCTCCACGATCTTGCTGGCTATTCGCTGTCCCAGCATGTCCGCCGTCTGGTCTTTGGGGCCGATGTGGTCGGGCTGGACCAGGCAGAGGACGAAGAAGTCCCGGTAGCGACTGGCCCGGTTGGCTTCGAGCGACAGAAGATGGCGAAAGGTGTCCTCATCCAGGACCTCTCCCGGCATGACGCCCCGTCCGGGCTCCGGCTTTGGAGTGCTCATGGCCGGTGCGCCAGGCTCGGCCGCAGGCGCGCTGGGAGGGCGACGGCGGCCGGGGCGGCGCACCTCGTCGGCCGGGTCGGCCAATGCCACGCGAGGATCGCTGTCAGGAGGCGCTGGGCGCACGCTCTCACCTCGTTCCGTGGAGCCTGCCTGCCATGCGTCGTATTGGTCTCATCGAGCGGATCCCATTCTCCACAGCAGTTGGGTGAAGCGTCCTTCGCGTCCCCCACACCTTCCTGCCTCATGCGGGGGGCATATCCAGCACTGTCCTCGAGTCGCGTCGCACATCGCCCACGGACGATCACCGACCTGGCCTCCCGAAAGACGCCACAAGCGCCGGGACTGCCACGGCGCCCGTGGAAGAGCTGGTTGTGACGTTTCGGTTATTCCATCTCCCCTCAGGCCGGGCGCGCGCCCGTTCCCAGTGTTCGGCTGATGCTGCCGCGAGACCAGCGCCTGCGCTCCCGCCGCGCGATTCCAACCAGTCCGAGTCTCCGCACGAGGGTCGGCAGGGCCGGCACCACGCGCGCTCGCGCGATGCCGTCGATGGCCGTCTTGTTGGCCACCCTGGCAGGCACTCCGGCGGGAGTGTCCCGCCCACACTTCAAGGGGGGCGTCAAACCGCTGTCCCATGTTGGTCGACGACATGTCCTGTATTGGAGTCCATCACACCGCCCAGGA
>DATGCY010000530.1:0-5202 GCA_035311385.1 Candidatus Methylomirabilota bacterium | reverse complement strand
CGTCGGCGCTCCCATCTTGTACCCGCAGATCGAGCAGAACCGCTGTTTCACCCGGGTGCTCCGCGAGGGCGACGCGGCGCGGGCGATGGCGGCAGCGGCGCGCGTGGTCTCCGTCCGCGTCTCCCAGCAGCTCCTCTCCGCGGTGGCCATGGAGCCGCGCTCCGTCCTCGCCGCCTACGATCCTTCGACGGAGGATCTCACGCTCTGGGTCTCCTGCCAGGCGCCCTTCCGCATCCGCGCGGAGGTGGCGCGCATCCTCGAGATGCCCGAGGCGCGCGTGCGCGTCATCGCCCCGGACGTGGGCGGCGGCTTCGGCGTGAAGACGGGGCCGTATCGCGAGGAGGTGCTGCTGGCCTGGCTCGCCCGCCGTCTCGGCCGCCCCGTCAAGTGGATCGCCACACGTGGAGAAGACCAGATCACCACCAATCACTCGCGCGGCTCGGTGTGCGAGGCGGAGCTCGCCGTGGACGCCGACGGCCGCATCACCGCGCTGCGGGCGCGCATCACCGCCCCCCTCGGCGCTTCCCTCATGAACGCGGCAGGCGGCTCGCCGTGGAATCACGCGCGGCTGCTCCCCGGCTGCTACGTCGTGCCCGCCTGCGACATCACGGTGACGGGCGCCCTCACCACCACCGCACCCGTCTCCGCCTATCGCGGGGCGGGGCGCCCCGAGGCCTGCTTCGTCATCGAGCGCCTCATGGACACGGCGGCGCGGGCGCTGGGCCTCGATCCCGCGGAGATCCGCCGGCGCAACTTCATCGCCCCCGACCGCTTCCCATTCAAGACGGCCACCGGCCAGGTCTACGACTCCGGCGACTACCCGCTTGTCCTGGAGCGCGCCCTCGCCGCCGCCGACTACGACGGCCTGCGCCGCGAGCAGGCGGCCCGGCGCGCCCGTGGCGAGATCGTGGGCATCGGGCTCTGCTCGTACGTCGAGCCGTGCGCGCTCGGGTGGGAGAGTGGCAGCGTCAAGGTGGAACGGTCCGGCAAGGTCACGGCGATCACGGGCTCGAGCGCGCACGGGCAGGGGCACGAGACGACCTTCGCCCAGATCGTGGCCGATCACCTGGGCGTCACCCCCGACGACGTGCAGGTCGTCCACGGCGACACGCGCTCGGGGCCCGAGGGCTTCGGCACCTTCGGCAGCAGGAGCATCGCCCTCGGAGGGAGCGCGCTCCAGCGCGTGGCGGTGGAGGTGCGCGAGAAGGGGCGGCGCATAGCCGCGCGGCTCCTCGAGGCGGCGGCGGCCGACGTGGTGAGCGTCCCGGGCGGCTTTCACGTGGCGGGCGTGCCGCAGCGGCAGGTGACCTGGCGCGAGGTGGCGGCGACGGCCTACGCGGGCGGACACGCGCTGCCCCCGGGCGACACGCCGGGCCTCGAGGCGAGCGTATACTTCCAGCCCGACACCGAGGTGTGGACCTTCGGCGCTATCCTCTGCGCGCTCCGAATCGAGCGCGAGACGGGGCGCATCGTCATCGAGCGGCTGATCTGGCTGGACGACGCGGGCACCGTGATCAACCCGCTTCTCGCCGAGGGACAGCTCCACGGCAGCCTCGCCCAGGGACTGGGCCAGGCCCTTCAGGAAGCCATCGTCTACGACGGCGACGGTCAGCTCGTCACCGGCACGCTGATGGAGTACGCCGTCCCCCGCGCCGACGAGGTGCCCGACGTGCTGATCGAGAAGACCTGCACGCCCTCACCGCGCAATCCTCTCGGCGCCAAGGGCGTGGGCGAGGCGGGCTGCATCGGCGCCCCGCCCGCCGTGGTCAACGCGGCCGTGGATGCGCTGTCCCCGTACGGCGTCACGCACCTCGACATGCCGCTTACCCCCGCCCGCATCTGGACGGCGCTCCAAGAATCCCGCGCATAGCCCGAGGACATTGCCGAGCCGCACTCGCTCAACCGGGCGAGTCGCGTCGACCAGTTCTTGCCGAACATGTCGACCTCAGGGCCGGTAGCCAGGAGACCGGCTTCCCTACGAGAACTCGGCCAGCAATTCGGCGAGGTTGGCGCTCCCGTGACTCTCGGTGAAGCGCCCGAGCACGTCGGCCCGCACCTGTCGCGCCTCGTCCCGGCGACCGGACATGCCCAGCAGTCGGCCGAAGCTCGTGGCGGCCCGCAGCTCCCACGACCGGGCGCGTTGCTCGCGAGCGGTCGCGAGGGCCTGGCGAAAGAGCTGTTCGACCGCGACGTCATCGGAGGGCGAGCGCAGTAGGAACAGCTCACACTTCAGCCAGTGGCGCCTGAGAATGGCAGGCCATGTCGCGGGACGGGAACGAGGAGCGGAGCACCCGCCGCTGAAGGGTGCTAGTCTCGGCTATTCTCCTTGAAGGGGTTGGTGGTTCTCTACCGCAGTCGGAGCCGGAGCCGCTTTCTACAACCGATAGCTATGGAGGACGCGATGGCGCGTCGAAGCTCGCCATTCACTATTGGCTGGATTGCAGGATGTCTCTTCGCCAGCGTCGCCATTGCCCATCTCGCCGTCGCCCAGACGGCGCCTGGAACGGCACCGCATTGGGTCGCGGCCTGGACGGCGTCGGCGCATGGTCCATACCCGGCCGGCTTTCCGGCCGCCCAGCCGGAGCTCAAGTTCGCCTTTCCCGATGCCGGGCGGGGCGCGAGGGACCAATCGTTTCGGCTGATCGTGCGGCCGGGTGTCTGGGGCAGCCAGGCGCGCATTCGCCTGTCAAATGCATTCGGCACAAAGCCGGCTACCTTCGACGGCGTGTATCTCGGCCTGCAGAACAGCGGTGCGGCGGTGCTCGCGGGGACCAATCGTCCCGTCACCTTCGCGGGCCAGCCGTCGGTCACGATCGCGCCGGGCGCTGACGCCGTGTCCGACCCGGTATCGTTGCCGTTCGTCAAGGATCCCGCCGATCCAATGCTGGTCGGTCGCCGCCTCGCGGTGAGCTTCCACGTCGCCGGTGAGAGCGGTCCGATGACATGGCACGCGAAGGCGATGACTACGTCGTATCTGTCGATGCCCGGTGCGGGATTGCGTTCGAGCGACGAGAGCGAGCTCGCGTTCCCGCTGTCGTCGACGTCGTGGTACTTCCTGGACGCGGTGTACATGACGGCGCCGTCGGGCAGCCGCGTGATCGTCGCCTTCGGCGATTCCATAACCGATGGCTCGGCGTCGACGCTGAACGGCGACGACCGCTGGCCCGACGTCTTCGCGCGCCGCCTGCATGCCGAGTCCGGCCACCGCTATTCCGTGGTCAACGAGGGCATCGGCGGCAACCAGATCGTCGGTCCGATCGACTATGCAAGCAAGCCGTTCGGCGGTGGGCCCTCGGCGCTCGATCGACTGCAGCGTGACGTGATCAGCCTGCCCGGGGTGTCCGTCGTCATCTGGCTGGAAGGAATCAACGACTTTGCCGCGGGCGGCGCCTCCGTGCAGGCGGTGTCGGAGGGCGTGCGTGACGGCGTGCGACGGCTCCGCGCACAGATCCCCTCCGTGCGGATCTACATGGCCACGGTCATCAGCTCGCTCAACAGCAGCGTGTCGCCGTACGGCACGCCCGAAGTCGACACGAAGCGAAAGGAGTTCAACCGCTTCATCCGCTCGGCCGGCATCTTCGATGGCGTGATCGACTTCGACGCCGTCATGAGCGACCCGGGGACCGGCGAGCTGCGCGCCGAGTTCCAGCCGAATTCCACAACCGGTGGGCCCGGCGAAAAGATTCATCCCAACCGGGCTGGCTATGCAGCCATGGGAGACGCCATCGACCTCCGGATGATCGTCGGCAAACCGTGAGAAGTCGCTACGCGACCGCGCGCAGGAGCAGATGGCCGTCGCGGTCGACGCCGATACCGGAGCCGCCGTCGACATCGGCAAAGGTTGGATAAACCGTATGGAACTTCACGTCACATACGGTCGAGGATATCGTGACAATCGCCCTGAGCGTCAGAGGCGACGCTCGATCGGATCACCAGATATCGCGGACGGTGTAGCCCTCGGGGAAGGGGTCGTCAGCGTCGACCACGTAGCTCGCGAGGCCCGTGATCCAGCCCTGGCCGCGCAGCGTCGGCACCACCGCGGGGTAGGGGCCTACCGCCGTCTCTGCGTGGAGTGCTCTCAACGTCGCGCCGAGCGACTCGACCCGCGTCGCCGAGGCCGGCGAGAGGCGTCCATCGCCAAGAATGCTGCAAGCGCACCCATCGCAATCACCACCACGGAAATGGACGAGGCCACGTGCATGCCGCGAACGAATTGCTCTCGATTTGCGATGAGTAGGAATAACCTGTGACGCCTACCAGGCGGTTCCAGGCTACGCAGACCTAGAAGAACTCATCCTCTTGCGACAGCGCGAGGCTGAGCTGCCCTCCTGCGCAGGCGACGCGTCCCGATTAGGCTCCACGGACGCTGGCGATCCGTGCGAGGTGCGGTTTGGCCAATGCCGCGTAGTCGCTGGTCTTCAAGACTATCGATCGGTCCAGGCGGGCGGCGTTGAAATGCAGCTCGTCGTTCGTCAGGAGTGAGGGGTCGACAACCAGCTCCAGCTCAGGGTGAAAGGAGAAGGGGAGGACCGTGCCTGCCACGCTCCCCGCGAGCTCTTCGGCGATGTTGGGTGAGGCGAAGGAGACATACGTGCCCTTCATGAGGGCCTTGACGGCATTCAAGTCCACCCGCCGATCGCCCGGGACCACCGCGAGGACATATTTCGTGGTCTTCTTCCCGATCTTGACCATCAGAACGATACACTTGGCCGCTTGCGCCAGCGCGTTTCCCCGCAGGGAGCTGACGACTTCTGTCCGCCCCTCGGGCGCGTGATCGATCAGCCGGTATTGGGCGCCGTGTTCGTCGAGAAAAGCGATAAGGCGCGTATAGGTGTCGGGGGTAGTCATCCCGTCCCGAGCGCGCAGGGCCTCCGAGACGGATCGAAACGTCCGCTCAGCCCGGGCGATCCGCTTCTCATCCCGCTTCCCATGTAACCGCTAGAGGCTCAGCTCGCCACTGACAACGGACACGACGTCGCCACCGACCCAGATGTCGTCGCCGTCCTTGCGCAGGTGGACGCGGCCCACGCGCTGGAGCGCTGTGCCCTGGGCAGCGACATAGGAAGACGGGGCGAGGCCGGCGCCCATCAGCCACTGCGCGAGGCTCGCGTTCAGGCTGCCGGTGACCGGATCTTCCGTCCCGCGCCCGGTGAAGGCTCGGACCTCGAACGCCGCGTCGTGAGGCGCCTCGTGCGGACCCAC
>DATGCY010000529.1:0-8266 GCA_035311385.1 Candidatus Methylomirabilota bacterium | reverse complement strand
GTTCAGGCCCCCAGTCCAAGCGACGCCAAGCGATACGCCGACCGTCTCGTCCGAGGGCTCAGAAGCGATGGGTTTCAGGCTCGGATCACCTACCGGGTCGACCCCAGCTTCTTCGAGCGCAGGGGGCTGCTGTATCTCGGCGTGGACGACCTCACCCGAGTCCGCGACCGTTTGTTCGACTACGACGAGTTCATTCGAAGCTACGCCGGTCGGCCGACCTTGGTGCGGCTCCTGGAGGGGCTCAACCAGCAGTTCGCTCGTGCCATGGCGCTCAGCTTCCTGGATCTGGGGATCGGTGGAGGCGGCCAGGGAGACCTTCGATTCCTCGACGCCGTCGTCGACCAGATCGCGGCACACCTCGACGGGAACGGACGCTACGTCTCCCCCTGGGGCGCCGGATTTTCGTTGGGCCGGCTCGATGATCCGGACGCGGGATACTACTTCTCCGCAGATGAGCGCCTGCTATTTCTTTTTGTCGTCGAGCAACAGGACGAGGGCAACTTCGCGAGCAACCGAGGGCGCATCGAGGCGTTGCGCCGCGCGATCGGCAGGCTCGCCTCCGAGTTTCCCGATGTGCGCGCCGGGGTGACGGGCGGGCCCACGATCGCCGACGATGAGATGGCCACGGCGGTTCGTGACAGCGCGATCGCCACCGCGCTGGCGGGGGTACTCACGTTGGCCGTCCTGCTCGTGGCGTACCGTCGTCTCGGCACGGCCCTGCTCCTGCTGGGCACGCTCACGGCGAGCCTCCTGTGGTCGCTCGGCATCATCACGCTGTTCGTCGGGCACCTGAGTGTCTTTTCGATCATGTTTCTCTCACTCGTCATCGGGGTGGGGATCGATTACGGCATCTATTTCCTGTACCGCTTCCAAGAGGAATGGGCGCTCGACACCCCCGTCGCGGAGGCAATGAGTCGGACCGCCGACCGTACCGGGCCCGGGATGCTGCTCGGCGCGCTGACCGCGGCCGGGACCTTCTTCGTGCTGATGTTCACTGACTTTCAGGGCATCCGAGAGTTCGGGTTCGTGTCTGGCATCTCCATTCTGGCGGCCTTTCTCTCGATGCTCACGCTTTTCCCGGCCCTGTTGGCCCTCGGGGCCCGGCGTCGGCCGCACGTTCTGCGACCTTTTTCGCCGCCCTTCCAGGACCGTCCCGACTCCACGTGGCTGGGCCGTCTGGCCACATACCGCAAGACGATTCTGATCGCCGCGGCGGCGTGCAGTGCGGTTGGGGTGTGGGGCCTCTTCGGCGTGAGATTCGATCACAACATGCTGAAGCTCCAGGCGGCCGGCGTCGAGTCGGTCATCTGGGAAAAGCGCATGCTCGCGAGCGCCGGGCGGTCCGGCTTCACCGCGCTGGCGACCGCGGGAAGCCTCGAGGAATTGCGCCGCAAGCACGACGCATTGTCACGGCTCCCCTCAGTGTCCGACGTGGAGAGCGTGTTGCAGCTCGTGCCCGATGAGCAACCCGCGAAGGAGCGGATCATCCGTCAGTTCGCTCCTCTCCTGGCCTCGATCCGAATAGCGGCGCCGCCCACGCTCGACCCCGCCGCGCTTCGAGAGCCGCTCCTGACCCTGCGGCGCCGTCTCGGCCTCGCCGCCGACGGCATTGCTGACGAGCGGGCACGGCTCGGCGTTCAGCGCCTGCGCGAGAAAGTCGAAGGTACGCTCACCAGACTCGACAGGGCGGACCCTGACGCCCTCGAATCGCTGCAGCGACTGCAGGGCGAGCTCTACCGAGACTTCGTCGACCGGCTCGAACGGTTCAAGAAGAGCCTCGATCCTCAACCGGTGAGAGCGGGCGAGGCGCCACCAGAGCTCCGGGAGCGGTACGTCGGCCGAAGCGGCCGCTACCTGCTGAAGATCCATCCAGCCGTGGACATCTGGCAGGAGGCCGGCGCTCGTCGCTTCATCGAGGATTTGCGCTCGGTGGACCCCGACGTGACGGGACCGCCGGTGACCGCCTTCGAGGCAACGCACCTCATCCAGCGCGGCTACTTCGAGGGTACCGCCTATGCGCTTCTGCTCGTCGCTGCGATCACCCTCGCGGTCCTGCGGAGCGTTCGGGGCACGGTGCTCTCGTTGGCTCCGGTGGTGCTGGGCGTGCTGTGGACGCTTGGCGCGATGCGAGTGCTTGGTCTCGAGTTCAATCTCGCCAACGTGTGGGCCCTTCCTCTGATCGTCGGCACCGCCGCCGAATACGGCGTGAACATCTACGTGCGATTTCTGGAGGGGCTCGCCCACAATGGCCCACGCTTTCCCCCGAGCGTGATCTGGGGAGTCATTGTGAGCTGGCTTACGACGATCGCTGGATTCGGCAGCTTGATGGTGGCCCATCATCACGGGATCTTCTCGCTCGGTCTCCTGCTGAGCGTCGGCTCGACGGCGAGCTTGATCGCCTCGGTACTGGTGCTGCCCGTCCTCCTGGGCTCTTGGCGAGTCCGCCCATTCGCTGAGGCGCCGGTGTGAGCGCCGGCTCGCTCCGGCGCGGCGTGTGTGAGCAGGGGGGAGCCCATCGTGCGAGATAGCGCCTCCCTGAACCGCTCGATGTCCTCCCGATGGTGCGGCCCGGCCTTAGTGTGCCGGATCCCGTGGCCGCGCAACTCCGGCGGCGTCATGACCGACGCGCGAGAATCGTAGCGCCGGCCATGCCGCTGACCCACCTCGAGTATCTGGAGGCCGAAAGCATCCACATCATGCGTGAGGTGGTGGCCGAGGCCGAGAAGCCGGTGATGCTCTACTCGATGGGCAAGGACAGCTCCGTGATGCTTCACCTCGCCCTGAAGGCCTTCCACCCGGCGCGGCCGCCCTTTCCGCTGCTTCACATCGACACCACGTGGAAGTTCCGTGAGATGTATCAATTCCGCGATCGCATGGCGAAGGAGCTGGGCATCGAGCTCCTCGTCTACATCAACCCCGCGGGGTTGAAGATGCGCATCAATCCCTTCATCCACGGCTCGACCCTTCATACCGATATCATGAAGACTCAGGCCCTCCGGCAGGCCCTCGATCTGTACGGGTTCGACGCGGCGTTCGGCGGCGCCCGGCGCGATGAGGAGAAGTCCCGGGCGAAGGAGCGGATCTTCTCCCTCCGTTCGGCCCAGCATCATTGGGACCCCAAGACCCAGCGCCCGGAGCTCTGGCGCGTCTACAATTGCCGCACACACCAGGGCCAGAGCATCCGGGTCTTTCCGTTGTCGAACTGGACGGAGCTCGACGTCTGGCAGTACATCCACCGCGAGAAGATCCCTGTGGTGCCGCTCTATTTCGCCCGAAAGCGCCCGGTGGTCGAGCGGAACGGCACCCTGATCATGGTGGACGACGAGCGCATGCCCCTCGGTGAGGACGAAACACCTCTCATGCGGATGGTCAGGTTTCGTACCCTCGGCTGCTACCCTCTGACCGGTGCCATCGAGTCGACGGCTGACACCGTCAGTGCGGTCATCCGGGAGATGCTGCTGACGAAGAGATCCGAGCGGGAGGGGCGGGTCATCGACTTCGACGCGACGGCGTCGATGGAGAAGAAAAAGCAGGAGGGATATTTCTGATGTCCGGAGTCGCCCCCCGGCCGCGACAAGCTCCCACGGATCTCATCGTGGATGTCGAGCAGTACCTCGAGGCCCAGCAGCGCACGGGGCTCCTCCGCTTCATCACCTGCGGGAGCGTCGACGACGGTAAAAGCACCCTGATTGGCCGCCTGCTCTATGAAGCCAACCTCCTCTTCGAGGACCAGCTCGCAGCCCTCGAGGCCGACTCGAAGAAGGTGGGCACCCAGGGCGGTCGTCTCGATTTCGCCCTCCTCCTGGATGGCTTGACGGCGGAGCGGGAGCAGGCGATCACCATCGACGTCGCCTATCGATTCTTCTCCACCGACAAGCGCAAATTCATCGTGGCCGACACGCCCGGACACGAACAGTACACCCGCAACATGGTTACCGGAGCCTCGACGGCCGACGCCGCCATCCTTCTCGTCGATGCCCGCAAGGGCGTGGTGCCACAGACACGTCGCCACAGCTACCTGGCGTCCCTGCTGGGCATCCGCCACCTCTTGTTGGCCGTCAACAAGATGGATCTGGTCGACTACTCCCGGGCAACGTTCGCGGCCATTGAAGACCTCTACCGTGCCTTCGCCGATCAGATCGGCCTCGAGCGCGTCGACTGCATCCCGGTCTCCGCGCTCAAGGGCGACAACATCCTGTCGCCAAGCGATCGGACGCGGTGGTACCACGGGCCCACGGTCATGGGGTATCTCGAGACGGTGCCGGTGGATCATGCCCGGCTGGAGCGGGCGCCCTTTCGCATGCCGGTCCAGTGGGTCAGCCGTCCCCATCCCGACTTCCGCGGATTCGCGGGTATCGTGACCAGCGGTACGATCAAGCCCGGCCAACGCATCCGCGTGCTCCCCTCTGGGCAGGACAGCTGCGTGGCGCGGATCACGGCATATCAGGGTGATCTCGTGGAGGCGCGACCTGGCCAGTCGATCACCCTGACCCTGGCCGACGAGATCGATGTCAGTCGCGGCGATGTCATCGCTTCCGCAGACGCTCCGACCGGCGTGGCCGACCAGTTCGAGGCCACCGTTATCTGGATGAGCAATCAGCCGATGCTCCCCGGGCGGCCCTATTGGCTGAAAATCGGGGCCAAGACCGCGACCGCGACGATCACGCGCCCGAAGTATCGCGTCAACGTCGATACGCTCGAACATCTCGCGGCAAAGAGACTCGAATTGAACGAGATAGGGGTGTGCAACATCTCGGTGGACCGTCTGATTCCGTTCGATCCGTACCACGAGAATCGCGACACCGGGGGGTTCATCCTCATTGATCGCCTCTCGAACGACACGGTGGGCGCCGGCCTCCTTCACTTCGCTCTTCGCCGAGCTCACAACATCCACTGGCAGGCGACCGACGTCGACAAGCGCGCCCGGGCCGCTCGGAAGAGCCAGAAGGCCTGCGTGCTCTGGTTCACCGGGCTCTCCGGGGCCGGCAAGTCGACGATCGCCAACCTGGTGGAGAGGTCGCTCTATGCCCGCGGCCTCCACACCTACCTCCTCGACGGCGACAACGTGCGCCATGGCCTCAACCGGGACCTGGGCTTCACCGACGAGGACCGTGTCGAAAACATTCGACGGGTTGCCGAGGTCGCCAGGCTCATGGTCGACGCCGGCCTGATCGTGCTCGTGTCTTTCATCTCCCCGTTCCGCTCCGAGCGGAGAATGGCGCGGGGCATGGTCGAAGAGGGCGAGTTCATCGAGATCTTCGTCGACACGCCGCTCGCCGTGGCCGAGAAGCGGGATCCGAAAGGCCTGTACGGGAAGGCTCGGCGCGGGGACCTGAAGAACTTCACCGGCATCGATTCGCCATACGAGCCACCCGAGCACGCGGAGATTCGCATCGACACCACTGTCCAGACGGCCGAGAGCGCTGCGGGACAGATCATCACGGTACTGGCAGAAAAGGGACTCATCGGGCCACGCTGAGGGTCCGGGCGTCCTCAGGAAACCCCCGAACTGGACGAGAGGCGAGGCCCTGGCCTTGAATGGTATTCGTAACTGTCCGGTTGCGAAGGACTCCGACAGCGCAGTGAGCGTACACTGAGGCTGCGATGACCGTCTCCCACCAGACAGTTGGTCCGGGGTTCCGATCGATCTTCACCCCTTGTACGCGGCGAGAGCGAGACGCTAACTTCGAGGCGTATTGGGCCTATTCGCTGGGCCATGACGGGGACATCCTCGAGGACCAGAAGGACCTCACGAGCAAGCGCGAGCGCTTGGCCCGTGTCCAGGCCGATCCTGTTCGCTCGCGACGGCCCCTGGCCGACCCCGAAGCCTTCTATCGCAACTACGTCACCATGCGGGACGATCCCCGCGTGCTCGACCGCAAGACCCAGCTCCTGACCTTCCTGTACAAGTTCGCTCGTCACGAGTACGTGGGAATCTCAGCCGCCTGGGACTTCCAGGAACGGACGACCGGTCCGCGAGCTCTGGTCGAGAAGATCGGGCGATATCATCTCTGCGAAGAGTTCTGCCACATGCGCCTCTTCCAGGAGATCCTCCGGACCTTCCATCTCGACCGAACGGAGTGGGTGCCCCTCGGAAAATGGATGAGCCGTGTGTACCGGATCTTCCCCCTGTTCCCCGACCCCGTGATGGCGCCTCCCGCCTTCGTGAGCGAGCTGATGGGCTTGACCGTGTACCAGCATGTCGACGGGGTTTTAGACGACATTCTCGACGACGAGCCTCAGGCCCGGGCCCGCGTTCGCGAGCTCCTGCGGGAGATCATGACCGACGAGCTCGCCCACGTGGGTCTGCGCCGCAACTTCATGGGTACGATGGGGGTGCGCATGGCCCATCTGATGGTTCCCGCGATGTACCGGGCCTTCTTCCGTGACCTTCCCGAGTCCAGGCTCCTGTTCGACGTCGATCGAATGGTGCACGACGGGCAGGCATTCGACTACAGCACCATCTCACCGGAGATGATCGCGCAGAGCTGGGTGCCCTCATACTGCAGAGCGTAGTCGCGCCGCGAGGCCTCGGGCCGCGGCCGCATCACGAAGGCCGAGGCCATGGCCGCGTTCAGGGAGCCGCCCGACGCAGGACTCCCTCCGCCGATCGAGCCTGGACCCGCGCGGCAACGAGCACGACCAGGCCCACGCCTATCCACACGGCCTGCCGGGCGCGTCCCACGAGGCTGAACGCCAGTCCTGCGCTCGCGCCCAGTCCCAGGGCGGCGAAGAGGCCCGTGTATGCGCCTTCGAGCACCCCCAGGCTGCCCGGCACCAGGAAGCTTGCGAAGCGCACGCCGGAGCCAAGTGTCTCGATCACCGCCGCTGTGCCCATTCCGGCAGGGATGGCGAGGACGGACAACATGACGAAGGCCTCGAGTACCCCCAGGATCCAGCCGCACAGGTGGCAGCCGGTTGAAAGGAGAAATTGCCGCCACCGGCGGCGGTAGAAGTGCCGCAAGTTGGCGTCGAGGCGTTCGGCATGAGACGTGTCCGCGATGAGGCCGCCCCACGCGAGGAGGTGGCCGGCTCGCCGCACGAGGCCCGTGAGCTGGAACGCAAGGAAGCCGCCGACCAGGAGCGTCTCGACGGCGAGCAGGACCAGCATGCCGCTGACAATCCGCGCATCGACCGGAACCACGGTGACCGCGACGATCAACCCCAGAAGCAGAAAGAGTGCCTGCGCGATGGCGCTCGTCGTCTTGTCGATCACCACCGATGGCACGCTCTCCCTGTACGGCACGCTGGGCCGCAGCAGCCAGACTTTCACCGCCTCCCCGCCCACTGAGCCCAGGGCCGTCACGAGATTGAGGGCTTCGCCGGCCGTGCGTGCGGCGAGCATCCGCGGGTAGGGCGGCGGCTCGCCGGCGAAGGCGTAGCGCCAGCCCAGGGTGTCGACGGCCATGCCGAGACCGAAAGGCAGGCAGACCAGCATGAGTTGCCACCACTCGAGGCGACGTAGGATCGAGACGAGCCCGCTGGCGCCGACGCGCACGACGAGGAAAGCAAGAAGCGCGACCCCGCCGATGAAGAGTATCGCTCGCAGGGCTCTCACTTGGGCTCCGGGGCGGGCGACACCGCCGCTATGTCCTGTGGACGCTGAGATCGCCACTGGTCGAGGGCCGATACGGCTCGGACGCAGCCGACACAACATTTTGAGCTACAGGCCTTTCCTGAATAGAAATGGTCTCGAAGATCATCCAGGGTGTACTCGGTGAGACTCTTGCCGAATGACGTGCGGGTCTGGGCGCACCAACGCACCATGCCGGCCTCATCGACGTACAGGTAGCGAGCCCCGGCTCGACAGTGAAAAGGCGCCTCACCATCTCGAATCAAGCGCTCCCGATAGCCATGACCTTCCTTGGTTGCGCGACGTCCAAACAGCTGGGTCATCTCTGCGTAGACGGTCAGTTCTTCACCCGAAAGGCCCAGCTGGCCGTCGGCGTTGTGCAGCAACAACACGCGAGGCGTGAATCCGCGCGACTTCGCAAAGGCAGCGACTTGAAGAACCTCGTCGCGGGGGGCGCTTCCAATGACGGCGCTGACGACCACGTCGAACCGTGCGTGGTCTGCGAGGAGGTCGAGCTTCCGCCTGAGCGTGTCGAGAACCTTGACGGTCGTAGCGTTTCGTTTCACGCCATCGATACTCAGGCTCATATGCGTCAACCCGGTATCATTCAACCCCTCGATCAACTCCTCCGTGAGGAGCAGGCCGTTCGTGGTCATCATGCGACGTCGGAATCCGAGCTCGCGCATGCTGGAA
>DATGCY010000528.1:0-7858 GCA_035311385.1 Candidatus Methylomirabilota bacterium | reverse complement strand
TGGCGAGCCGGCTCGACATGATCGACCAGCTCGACGTGGTCCAAAAGCTCGACATCCTCGAGGACTTCGATGTCATCCGTCGGCTGGACACCCTCCCTGCTCGCGGCGAAGGCTAGCGAGGTGCGGACGAGTTGCGAGCGCGGCGGCGATCGCCGGATCGCCGGGCTCTCCCTCGTGGCGCTGCTCAGCCTCGCTCCGGCGGTGGCCCGGGCGGGCCAGCCCGTAGGTCCTCCCCTCGGTCAGGGCGGTCAGCCGAGCCAGTCTCCGCTGCAGGGCCAGCCCCGCCAGGGCAAGGGAGACGAGGTCGACGCAGAAATGCTTCGCGATCTCGAGGTGTTGGACAACCCGAACTACGCGCGCGACCAGGAGATTAGCAAGCGCCTGACCTTCTACGAGCGCATGCGCATGCTCGATCGCTGGCTGAGCAACCGACCCGCGCCGGAGAGCGACCCGAACGCGCCGGCGGCACCGGCACGAGGGAGGTGAGGTGACATGCTGACGGTTCTTTCGCGAGGCTCGCTTTGCGCCCTCGCCCTCGCCACGGGACTTGGCTGGCCTGCCCTCGCTCTCGCGCAGGCGCCACCCCCTCCGCCTGCGTCTCAGCCGGAGTCCGCTCCCTCCTCGAGCGAGCCGACCGTGCGCGGCCTCGATCGCCTCTCCCCCGAGGATCGCGCCCAGGCCGAGCGCAACCTGCAGAAGTGGCGGGAGATGACTCCGGAGCAGCGGCAGCGTGCCCTCGATAACTACGGCCAGTGGCGCAGCCTCTCGTCCGAGGAGCGGCAGACCGCGCGACAGAACGACCAACGGCTGCGCCGGATGTCACCCGCCGATCGCGCCCGCGTGCAAGAAGATTTCCAGCGCTTCCAGTCGCTCCCGCCGGAGCGGCAGCGCGAGCTGAACGCGGCCCACGAGCGATTCCAGCGGCTCCCGCTCCAGCAGCAGCAACTCCTTCGCGAGCGGCTCCAGCGCTATCAGACGATGAGCCCCGATCAACGCGAGCGCTTCGAGCGCAACGTGGAGCGGTGGCGCCGGATGACGCCGGCCGAGCGGCAGCAGGCGCGCGATCAGATTCGACAGCAACGCTCGCCCGAGGGCGAGGCGCCGCCGCAGTATCGACGCGACAACCGTCCTCCGAGCGGTCCCGGTGGGGGCTATGGCCGTCCCGGGCCGTGGCAAGCTCCGTACGGTCGCGACCGTCATCCCGGCGGCCCGAACAGCGAGGAAGGGCGGCCAGGCCCCGGACCGGGCCCGCGCGGCGGCGGTCGCGGATGGCACTGGTCGCACTGACCGGCGTTCCTTTACAGTCGCCTCGGCCGTCGTGTAGCATGCCCTGTGATGGGTCAGCTGATCGTCCAGAAGTACGGCGGATCGTCCGTCGCCGACCCCGAGAAGATCAAGAACGTCGCCCGCCGAGTCGCTGAAGCCGCCGCCCAAGGCCATCGCCTCGTGGTGGTGGTCTCGGCCATGGGCAAGACCACCGATGGGCTCGTGGCTCTCGCCCAGGCCATTACCACCACGCCCGACCCGCGGGAGATGGACATGGTGCTCGCCACGGGAGAGCAGGTCACCATCGGCCTCCTCGCCATGGCGCTCCAGTCCCTGGGGCAGCCCGCTTGCTCGTTCACTGGTCCTCAGGTCGGTCTCGTCACCGACGGTGTCCACACCAGCGCGCGCATTCGACGCATCACTGCCGAGCGCATCCACGTCGCGCTGGAAAGGGGCAAGGTAGTGGTGGTGGCAGGCTTCCAGGGGATGACGGAGGCGGGGGACATCACCACCCTCGGCCGGGGCGGCTCCGATCTCACCGGCGTCGCCCTCGCTGCCGCCCTCAAGGCCGATGTGTGCGAGATCTTCACGGACGTAGACGGCGTGTACACTGCCGATCCCAACGTGGTGCCCGACGCGCGCAAGCTCGCCCGGGTCTCCTACGACGAAATGCTGGAGATGGCCGCGCTGGGAGCCAAGGTCCTCCAGGCGCGCTCGGTGGAGTTCGCCAAGAAGTTCGGGGTGCCCGTGCACGTGCGCTCCACCTTCAAGCCGGACCCGGGCACCATTGTGACGAGGGAGGACCACAGCATGGAAGACGTGGTGGTGACCGGCATCACGCACGACCGAGGGCAGGCCAAACTCTCGATCCTGCGCGTGCCCGATCGGCCGGGCATCGCCAGCCAGGTCTTCGGCGGACTCGCCCGTCAGCACATTGTGGTGGACATGATCGTCCAGAACATCGGGCGCGATGGCTCTACCGACATCTCCTTCACCCTGCCCCGCGCCGACCGCCAGCGCGCGGAGACGGCGCTCGCCTCCGTGGCCACGGAAATCGGCGCGGCGGGGGTGATGGCCGACGACCGCATCGCCAAGGTTTCTATCGTAGGGGTGGGCATGCGGAGCCATTCCGGCGTGGCGGCGCGGGTCTTCGCCACCTTGTCCAAGGAGAACATCAACATCCAGATGATCTCCACCTCGGAGATCGCCGTCTCCTGCGTCATCGAGGACAAGTACGCGGAGCTCGCGGTGCGCTCGCTGCACGACGCCTTCGAGTTGGGCAAGGAGCCCACGGCCTAACTTGCCTTGTGCACACCCAGGGGTCTCGCGATCCCCTCGCCCCCAATGGGGAGAGGGTATGGGCGAGGGTTGGCGGCGGCCCGCACGGCCCACCCTTCCATTTTCCTCGTTCCCGGAGGGAAACAGGGTCGGCGTGAGGGGGGACCGCGGAATGGCACGGATAGCTCGCGCGTAAGGAGACCACGATAGATGCCCACCACAGCGAAAGCGGCCGTCTTCCTCGGACCCGGAAAGCCCTTCGAGATCCGCGACGTACCCATGCCGGAGATGCAGCCGGAGAGCGTCCTCATCCGCGTCACCCACGCCAACGTGTGTGGCTCCGACCTGCACTTCTGGCGTGGCGACGCGCCCCTGCGGCTGCCCGAGGACGGATGGATCTTCGGTCACGAGATGACGGGGCGGGTGGCCCGGCTCGGCTCGAAGGTCAGTACAGACTCACTCGGCCGTCCCCTCAAGGAAGGCGACCGCGTTGCCTACACCTACTTCTATCCGTGCGGCCGTTGCCACGCCTGCCTGCACAAGGAGCCCGCGGCCTGCCCGCACAAGATCGAGCGGCCCCTCGGCCCTTCCGCCTTTCCGCATCTCCACGGCGCCTTCGCGGACCACTACTACCTTCGTCCGGGCGGCGCGATCTTCAAAGTGCCCGATCAGCTCGCCGACGAGGCGGTGGCCGGCGTCAATTGCGCGCTCTCCCAAGTCATCTACGGCCTTCACGTGGCCGGCGTGCGCTTCGGTGATCGCGTGGTCCTGCAGGGCGCGGGCGGCCTCGGCATCCAGGCCGCCGCCGTGGCCAAGGACATGGGCGCGCAGACGGTGATCGTGGTTGACCAGATTCCCGGGCGCCTCGAGCTGGCCCGCGCCTTCGGCGCCGATCACACCTTGAACATCAAGGATGTGCCCGATCGCAAGGAGCGCGTGAAGCTCGTTCGCGAGTGGACGGGTGGCGCGGGGGCCGACGTGGCCTGCGACCTCGTGGGCTTTCCCGCCGTCATTCCCGAGGGCCTCGAGATGCTGCGCTCGGGCGGAACCTATCTCGAGATCGGTACCATCAGCCGCGGCGCTTCATTCGATTTCGAGCCCTCGCTCCTCGTGTGGGGCTCGAAGAAGATCGTGGGGGTGATCCAGTACGATCCCTGGGTCATCCCCCGCGCCCTCGACTTCCTCGTGCGCACGAAGGACCGGTGGCCCTGGCCGCGCATCGTGTCCCACAAGTATCCGCTCGAGCAGATCAACGACGCCTTCCGCGCCTCGGAGTGGCACAACAAGGACACGACGAGCATTACGCGCGCGGCGCTCACACCCTAGGGCAGCGCTGCTTCACGCTCTCGCTCTCTCTCATCACTTCGACGGAGGTTTCATGATCGACTGCGCCCGGATACTGCTGTCCAAGCACGGCTGGCTTTTCCTCCTTCTCCTGGGTCTCTCCGAGTGGCCGTCCCCCGCCTCCGCCATGACCGGCAACGAGTGGCGCGCCCTGCCCACGGCCGCCCGCACCTCCTACGTCACGGGGGTCGTCGACAACCTCGTGGACTTCGGGGCGGCCGTGCGCTCACTCGTCCCCGCCGAGAAGCGCACGGCGAGCGAGAAAATGCTGGTGAGCTTCGAGGAGTGCATCGTCCGGACGCCCCGTCCTCCCAGTCAGCTCGTGGCCATCGTGGACAAGTACGTCAAGGACAATCCCGCCCAGTGGCACGGTCGCATGTCGGGGCTCGTGTTCGAGGCGCTTCGGTGCCGGGATTCGAGCGCGGGAGTCCGCGCGGGGGCGAGCGCTTTGAGCTCCGGCGCACGCCAAGGAGAATGAGTCGCTGGCGCTTTCCGAAACTTAGAAACAACCGGCCAGGACATTTTTACTGAGAGGGCAACTTTTTTCCCTCCGTGCCTCGCGCGAAGCTCGAGGATTCTCGATGCTTCTCTGGCACACCGATTGCTCCTTCGACGGCGGCTGTCCGCTGCTTGCGCCTTCCATGCGGGAGGCAGGACTGCCTACCACACACATAATGAAACTCTTCGCCTCGCGACCGGCGCCCGTCCACGAAGTTGCACCCGACGAGCCGGACTTTCCCCTCCCGGTCGCCGACCCGTCCGTACGCCCAATGCACCGGCAATGCGTCCTGAACGGATGCTCGTACCGGAGCCGTTTCCTCTTCGCGGCCGGCTGGATGCTTGCCGCATGCTTCCTTGTCACCAGCATCGCCCTTGCGTTCTACGGAGTGAGCGCCCAGGAGGGGCTGATGCGGGAAAACGCACTCCTGATAGAGGCTTTGCGCGATCGGGGCGGGTTCAGGTCAGAAACGCCCTCGCAGGCCAAGCCCTCCGAACCGGCTCCTGTGGCCGGGGCCGGCATCGCGCCTTCGGAGCCTATAAAGACTCCTTCGCCTCCGACCAAGATCAACCCGCGCCCTCGGCGATCGCCCGAACCCCCTCAGAAGCCTCTGGAGTATACGGTCCCCGAAGAGGAGAAGTGGTGGAATCGGCCGTGACACCCGATCGGCGTGGATCTGGATGGATCAGTCTCGAAGCATGCCTCACCCATCGCAAGTGGGCGATGGAGGCGGTCAGCGCGCGGCTCAGAACGGACCCAGAGGTCTCCCCACCTCTGCGTGACGTGCGACCTCCCAGACCAGAGCGTCCCTGAAGACATAGACCTTCTCACCGTCCTCGATGTCTTCGTGAATGAGCTCCCGTCGCTTCCACGCGGCAATCGAGTCGCTCAAGGCAGGCTCTTCGCAGATTTGCTTGAGCCGCTCCGCCGGCATGCGGCGGCCAATGGCCGCTGCCTGATACAAGAAATCTCGGGCCTTGTCCTCGAGGTGGTCCATGCGCGCCTCGACCAGGGCCCGCACCGATGGGGGCACGGGCAGCTCGATCCTGGCATCATGTGCTGACACATTTCGCGCGAATTCTTCCAGGAAGAATGGATTGCCCTCTGCTCTTTCGAGGATCGGCTCGACGAAGCGAGCCGATCCTTCTCCGGGGACGAGGACGGAGTGGAGAAGAGCGAGGCTTTCCTCGCGCCCAAGCGGGGGAAGAGCCATCTGGGTCACGTACGATTTTGCGACCCAGGGTGGCCGATACTGAGGCCCATAAGTCGTCAAGAGGAGAATCCGGCTGCCGGGGAGGTCCTCCACGAAATACGACACGAACTCGAGAGAGGTTCGGCCGAACAAGTTCAGATCTGCCACTTCGATCACGAGGGGCTGCTGCTTGCTCATCTCGAGGGCGACGCGCCGGAGGGTATCGAACAAGCGCTTCTTGAGTTCCTCGGGACTGGCGCCGTCGATCCCTCGCTGACCCCGTATCCCGAAGACGGTCAGGATCGGGGGAGCCCAAAGTTCGGCACTCATGCCGAGGCGATCGAGACCGGACCGCACCTTCATCACGATAGTCTCGGTGCTATCGTCATGCGCGATCTGCCAGGCCTGCCTCAGCACTTCGGCGATTGTCAGGTCCGCCAGCCGCGGTCCGTAGGGCACGACCCGGAACCAACGATGGGTTTGCTGGCTGCCGGTGAGCCGGTGGACAAATTCTTGAACCAGTCTCGACTTGCCCATGCCAGACTCGCCGACGACACCCACGACCTGGCCGCGACCGGCTCGCACCCGTTCAAAGATACCTTCGAGGAGGTCTAGCTCCTGGCGCCGGCCTACGAAGGGAATTGACGAAACCCTTCCGAGCCGGTCCGGCGCCCGTTGAGTGGTCTCGAGCTGGAACGCAGATTCAACATCGCCTCCGGCCGCGAAGGCCTTGAGTTGGACCCGGCCTCTGAGGAATCGAGCCGCCGCCTGACTGACGATCACTGTTCCGGGTTTGCTCGCGCTCAGCACGGCGCTCAGCACGGCCTCTTCCTGCCGCCGTAGCGCGTCGTCCAGGGCGAAGGAGTGATTCGTTTGTCGCACCGAGGCTTTGCAGGCGTGAACGGCGAATCGAACGAAGCTGCCAGGGGAGTCCTCTCGACCCTCCGAAGCGAGGGAGAGCGCGACGGCGGCTCTCGCGGCTCGATCGATGGCGTCCCGGCAAGGATAGACGCCGAAAGTCGACACGAGGGTGCTGCCCCGGATGCCTTCGATACGCCCCCCGAGGTTTTGTACTTTTCTCACGATGGTGTTGAGGATTTGCTCACGCTTGGAAGGTTCGTCGTCGCGCCCCTCGGGTACGCCGACGCCCAGGAAGGCAATCAGTCGACGTGGTCCGTCGCCCGCGGGATCCGGGGTCGTGGGCTTCTCGAGCAAGCGGGTTTGCGGGCTCGATGTGCTCTTGGCCGCGGGCTCGGCCTCGGCCCCGTTCACCGCTGCGTGTCCTTGAGGTCCGACTCCCAGCTTCGCCAGACGATAGCGAAGCGTGTTGCGGGGAAGCCCGAGGCGGCTGGCCGCCAGTGTGATGTTCCCGCCTGACTCCCCAAGCGCTTCCGTCAACCTTTTCCTCTCGAAATCTTCTACCAGAGACCGGAAATGTGGCCGCTTGCGGGGAGAGGTCGTCTGCTTTCGAACCTCGACGTCGGGCAAAGCGAGCAGATCTACGGGGATTTCTGAGGCCTCACCGGACAGGAGAACGACACGCTCTAGCCTGTTCCTCAGCTCCCGTACATTGCCCGGCCACCGATAGGCGGACATTGCGGCCAAGGCTTCGGGAGCCAGTCTCTTGGCCGGAAGCTGAAATTCCGCGCATGCTTTGGCCAGGAAGTGCTCGGCGAGGAGTTGGATGTCGCCGTTGCGGGTTCTGAGCGGCGGAAGCACCAGGGTTACCGCAGAGAGGCGATGGTAGAGGTCCTCGCGAAAGGTTCCGTCGCGTACGGCGGCGGCCAGGTCGATGTTGGTAGCGGTGAGGAGCCAGACATCCACCACATCGATGCGCGTGCTACCTAGACGTCGCACACCTCGCTCTTCCACGACTTTCAGCAGCTTGGCCTGCAGGGACCGGGGAAGCAACCCCACTTCGTCGAGGAAGATCGTGCCGCCGGTCGCTACCTGGAAGAGTCCGGGTCGGGTCTTTCTGGCATCCGTAAACGCCCCGCGCTCCACGCCGAAGAGTTCCGATTCGAGCAGGGTTTCCGGGATGGCCGCACAATCGACATCGACGAACGGCCGAGTCGCGCGGATGCTCGCCTGATGGAGAGTTCGGGCCAGCAATCCTTTGCCGGTACCAGTTTCTCCTTGGAGAAGGATTGTCGGCAATGGACGGTCGGATCCTTGGCGGCCCAAGAGATGTCTGACCTGCGCACGAAGGTCGGAGACGTCCGTGCTCTCTCCAATCAATTCTGAGAGAGCTTCTGGAGCCTGACTTTTTGGAAGGGGAG
>DATGCY010000527.1:0-6453 GCA_035311385.1 Candidatus Methylomirabilota bacterium | reverse complement strand
GCCCCGCCACGTCCAACGGCTATGCGCTCTTTGTGTCGCTCCGCTCTAGGCGGCCGGCTTCTTGCCGTCCTTGGGCACGAGCTCCACGTCCAGGGCCAGGCTCTGCAGCTCCTTCACGAGCACGTTGAAGGATTCCGGCGTACCAGGCTCGAGGAAGTTCTCTCCTTTCACGATGGCCTCGTAGATCCGGTTCCGACCCTCGACATCGTCCGACTTCACCGTGAGCATCTCCTGCAGGGTGTGGGCGGCTCCGTAGGCTTCCAAGGCCCACACTTCCATCTCACCGAAGCGCTGGCCGCCGAACTGCGCCTTGCCGCCCAGCGGCTGCTGGGTGACGAGGGAGTAGGGGCCGATCGAGCGCGCGTGCATCTTGTCGTCCACGAGGTGGGCGAGCTTGAGGATGTAGATCTGACCCACCGTCACTTCCTGGTGGAAGGGCTTACCCGTGCGCCCGTCGAAGAGGCGCGTCTTGCCCGACTGGGGCAGGCCGGCCTGCTTGAGGTGCTCACGGATCTCGCCTTCCGTGGCCCCGTCGAACACGGGGCTGGCCACCCACACCCCGAGGGCCTTGGCCGCCCAGCCGAGGTGGGTCTCCAGGATCTGCCCGACGTTCATACGGGAGGGCACGCCGAGGGGATTGAGGACGATCTCCACCGGCGTACCGTCGGGCAGGTACGGCATGTCCTCCTCGGGAAGCACCCGCGACACCACGCCCTTGTTGCCGTGGCGGCCCGCCATCTTGTCGCCCACGGAGAGCTTGCGCTTCACCGCCACGTACACCTTGACCATCTTGATCACGCCAGGAGGCAGATCGTCCCCGCGGCGCAAGCGGCCCACCCGCTCCTCCAGCATGCGGTCGAAGAAGGCGATCTGATCGTCGGCCAGCTCTTCGATGCGCTTGATGGTGTTGGCGAGGCCGTCGTCTTCTTTGATCCTGATCTTCTTGAGCTCGTGCCAGGAGAAGTTGTCGAGCTCGGCCCGGTCGATCTTGTCACCCTTCTTGGAGACCTTGTCCTTCCGGATAGGATCGACCATGTCCTGGGCCAGGGTCTTGCCCACCAAGATGTTCTTGAGCTTCTGGTCGCGCTCCATCTCGACCATGGCGATCTCGTCCTGGTAGTCCTTCTCCAGGCTCGCCACCTCTTCCTCCTCGATGGACTTGGCGCGGTCGTCCTTGTCCACGCCGCGACGCGAGAACACCTTCACGTCGACCACGGTGCCCTCGATGCCCGGCGGCACGGTGAGCGAGGTGTCGCGCACGTCCCCCGCCTTCTCGCCGAAGATGGCGCGCAGCAGCTTCTCCTCGGGAGTGAGCTGCGTCTCCCCCTTGGGGGTGATCTTGCCCACCAGGATGTCACCCGCCTTGACCTTGGCGCCGATGCGCACGATGCCCGAGTCGTCGAGGTCCTTGAGGGCTTCCTCGGAGACGTTGGGGATGTCGCGCGTCACCTCTTCCTTGCCGAGCTTGGTATCGCGGGCCTGGACCTCGAACTCCTCGATGTGGATCGAGGTGTAGCGGTCGTCCTTGACCAGCCGCTCGGACACGAGGATGGCGTCCTCGAAGTTGTACCCGCCCCACGGCATGAAGGCGACGAGCACGTTGCGCCCGAGGGCCAGCTCGCCCTGATCCGTCCCCGGCCCATCCGCGATGACGTCGCCCGCGTGCACGCGGTCGCCCTTGCGCACGATGGGCCGCTGGTTGATGCAGGTGTTCTGGTTCGAGCGGCGGTACTTGGTCAGGTTGTAGATGTCCAGGGGCAGGTCCTGCACGGGATCCGCCTTCTTGGAGCGGGTCTCCGCCCGCACCACGATGCGGTTGGCCGACACGTACTCCACCACTCCCGGCCGCCGGGCCAGCACCACCGCCCCCGAGTCGCGGGCCACGATGTGCTCCATGCCCGTGCCCACGAGAGGCGCCTCCGGCTGCAGCAAGGGCACGGCCTGGCGCTGCATGTTCGAGCCCATGAGGGCGCGGTTGGCGTCGTCATTCTCCAGGAAGGGCACCATGGCCGCCGCCACTGACACCAGCTGCTTCGGCGACACATCCATGTAGTTGAGTTCCTCCGGGGAAACCATCTTGTACTCCCCGCCCTTGCGCGCCGACACGCGCTCGCGCACGAAGCGGTTGCGCGCGTCGAGCTCGGCGTTGGCCTGGGCGATGACGAACTGCTCTTCCTCCAGGGCGGTGAGGAACACGATCTCGTCGGAGACGATCCCCCCCTGCACCTTGCGGTACGGCGTCTCGATGAAGCCGAACTCGTTGATGCGGGCGTAGGTGCTGAGCGAGGAGATGAGGCCGATGTTCGGGCCTTCCGGAGTCTCGATGGGGCAGATGCGCCCGTAGTGCGTCGGATGCACGTCGCGCACCTCGAAGCCCGCGCGCTCCCGGGAGAGACCGCGGGGACCGAGGGCGGAGAGTCGCCGCTTGTGGGTCAGCTCGGCCAGGGGGTTGGTCTGATCCATGAACTGGCTCAGCTGCGACGAGCCGAAGAACTCCTTCACCACCGCGGACACGGGTTTCGCGTTGATGAGGTCGTGCGGCATGAGGTTGGTGATGTCGGAGATCGACATCCGCTCCTTCACCGCCCGCTCCATGCGGGTGAGGCCGACCCGGAACTGGTTCTCCAAGAGCTCGCCCACCGAGCGCACGCGCCGGTTACCCAGGTGGTCGATGTCGTCCGTGGGCTTGGTGCCGAGGCGCACCATGAGGAGGTGGCGAATGACCGAGACCACGTCCTCCCCGCGCAGGGTCTTGATGTTCAGGTTGGCGTTGATACCGAGCTTCTTGTTGATCATGAAGCGGCCCACCCGCGCGAGGTCGTAGCGACGGGGATCCATGAACATGCCGCGGAACAGGGCCCGCGCGGAGTCCACGGTGGGCGGATCGCCGGGACGCAGGCGGCGGTAGATCTCCACCAGCGCCTCGTCGGGATTCTTGAAGTGATCGCGGGCCAGCGTCTCGTACACCGAGGCGTCGGCCTTGCCGGGGATCACCGTGAGGAGCTTGAGGGGCGAGGTCTTACGCGCCATGAGCTGGGTCAGGAGGGTCTGGCTGATCTCCTGATTGGTCTCCACGAGCACCTCGCCCGTGTCGGCGTCCACCACCCGGTCGGCCGTCCGCCGTCCCACGAGGGAGTCGGCCTTGACGGGGATTTTGGTGACGCCGGCCTCTACGAGCTTCTCGATCGTTCGCGCATTGAGGGTCTTGCCCGCGGTGACCAACGGCTCGCGGTGCCGCGGCGGCTTCACGTCGTCGGCGACCTTCACGCCGTTGTGGGCCTCCGCGTGCAGCTTCACCCACGCGTGGCGATCCTCGAAGCTCAGCACCTCCTCCGTCTCGTAGAACTGGCCGAGGATCTCCGCGTCGGAGATGATCACGCCCTTCTCGAGGAAGGTGAAGGCGCGCAGGAAGGCGGTGGCGAGCATCTTGCGCCGCCGATCCACCCGCACGAAGAGGATGTCGTTGGCATCGAACTCGAACTCCACCCACGACCCGCGATAGGGAATGACCCGGGCGGAGTAGAGGAGCTTGCCCGAGGCCACCGTCTTGCCCTTGTCGTCGTCGAAGAACACCCCGGCCGAGCGCTGGAGCTGCGACACCACCACGCGCTCGGTGCCGTTGATGATGAAGGTGCCTTTCTCCGTCATGAGGGGCAGCTCGCCCAGGTAGACCTCTTGGCCGCGCTGCTCGCGGATGGTCCGCGTCTTGGCTTCCTTGTCGTGATCGTAGACGACGAGACGCAAGGTGACCTTGAGGGGAATGGCGAAGGTCATCCCCCGGTCGTGACATTCCTCGACGGTGTACTTCGGATCACCGAAGTGATAGCTGTCGAACTCGAGCAGAGCGTTGTCGTTGTAGTCCGCGATGGGGAACACGGACTTGAACACCGCCTGCAGCCCCGTCTCCTCGCGGCGCTCGGGCGCCACGTCCTTCTGCAAGAACTGCTCGTAGGAGCGCTTCTGGATCTCGATGAGATTGGGAATCTCGACGATCGACGGAATCTTGCCGAAGTCCTCGCGGGTCCGACGCCCGCACTGGATCGTACTCGCCATACTCCCTCCGCGCTCCGACGGTTTCACACCGCCGGGTGCTCAACCCCGTCCTCCGGGGGACGAGGTCCACGTTGGTTGATGGGGGCTCCCGCCCCCCGCTCCACGCCCTCTCGCGCGCAGGGAGGCTACTTGACTTCCACGGTGGCTCCGACCTCCTCGAGTTTCTTCTTCATGTCGGCCGCATCGTTCTTGGCGATCTTCTCCTTCACCGGCTTGGGTGCCCCATCCACGAGATCCTTGGCCTCCTTGAGGCCGAGACCGGTGAGCTCACGCACTACCTTGATCACCTGGATCTTCTTTTCGCCCGCCGCGGACAGAATCACGTCGAACTCCGTCTTCTCCTCGGCCGCCGCGGCCGCGCCGCCGGCCGCACCGCCCTGAGCGGGCGCCGCCACAGCCACGGCGGCCGCCGCCGACACTCCCCACTTCTCCTGCAAAAGCTTCGAGAGCTGGGACGCCTCCAGCAGCGTCAGAGAGTCCAGCTTCTCCGCAATCTCTTCGATGTTCGTCGCCATGTCATCCGCCTCCGTGTGTGGTTGCTACGTCCCTGATGTAAAACCGTGTCTCAAGCCGGCTCGGCGGCGTCTTTGCCCCTGGCCTCCAGCACGTACACGAGCTCCCGGAGCGGAGCCTCCAGGAGGCTCACGAGTTGAGCCATGGGCCCCTGCACCGCGCCCACGATCTGGCTCCGGAGTTGTTCCTTGGACGGAAGGTCGGCCAGCGCCTTGAGCTCCGCGGGCTGGAGCACCTTCCCCTCGACAAGGCCCAGCTTGATCTGCAGCTGGGGATTGGTCCTCACGAAAGTCTGGAGGGCCTTGGCCACCGCCACCGGATCCTGCTTGGTAAAGGCGAGCCCGGTGGGGCCCTTGAGGTGCGGGGCCAGCGCATCGAGTGGCGAATCCTTCACGGCGAGCCGCGCCAGGCGGTTCTTGACCACCTTGTACTCGGCGGCCGCGCCCTTGAGCTGCTTGCGCAGATCGGAGATCTGCTGGACGGTCAGCCCTCGATACTCCGTGAGCACGGCGGTCTTGGCGGAGCCCAGCCGCTCCTTGAGGGCCTCGACGCTTTCTGCTTTGGCTTGAGTGGGCACGTCCCGCTCCCTTGGTTGGACCTGGACCTACTTCTTGAACTGGTTCGCCACGCGTTGGGCATCCACGGGGATGCCGGGGCCCATGGTGGTGGACAGCGTCACCGTGCGCAGGTATGTCCCCTTGGACGCGGCGGGCTTGGCCTTCACGATGGCCTCGAGGAGGGCCATGGCGTTGGCGACGAGGTGCTCCTTGGTGAACGACTTCTTGCCCACCTGCACGTGAACGTTGCCTGCCTTGTCCACGCGGAATTCGACCTTGCCCGCCTTGACCTCGCGCACCGCGCGCCCCACGTCGAAGGTGACGGTGCCCAGCTTGGGATTGGGCATGAGCCCACGTGGGCCCAGCACTTTGCCGAGTCGCCCCACCTGCCCCATGAGATCCGGAGTGGCGATGGTCGAGTCGAAGTCCATGAAACCGCCCTGGATTTTCTCCACGAGATCCTCGGCGCCCACCACGTCGGCGCCCGCCTCGCGCGCTTCGCGCTCCTTCTCCCCCTTGGCGAACACGGCCACCCGCACCGTTTTGCCGATGCCGTGGGGCAACACGATGGCGCCCCGGACCATCTGGTCGGCATGCTTGGGATCGACGCCCAAGCGGAGGGAGACGTCCACGCTCTCGTCGAACTTCGCCCCGGGCGACTTCGCCACGATGTCCACTGCCTCTTCGACCGAGTAGGTCTTGCTCCGGTCGATGAGGGCCTCCGCGGCCTTGAATCGCTTGGTCATGACGGCCATGTCGCGTCTCCCTAGACCACGTCGATGCCCATGCTGCGGGCCGTGCCTTCGACCGTGCGCATGGCGGACTCGATGGAGTCCGTGTTGAGGTCGACCATCTTGGTCTGCGCGATCTCCCGCACCTGGGCCCGAGTCACCTTGCCGATCTTGTCCTTGTGCGGCACCGCCGAGGCCTTGGCGATGCCCGCCGCCCGCTTGAGGAGCACGGCGGCGGGCGGTGTCTTCACCACGAAGGTGAAGGACCGGTCCTGATAGATGGTGACGACCACGGGCAGGATGATCCCGTCCTGCGCGTTGGTCTGGGCGTTGAAGCCCTTGCAGAACTCCATGATGTTGACGCCGTGCTGGCCGAGGGCGGGACCAACGGGAGGCGAGGGGTTCGCCTTGCCCGCGGGGATCTGCAACTTCACCACCGCCTGAACTTTCTTCGCCATGGATCAGAGCCTCTCCACCTGGTAGTACTCGAGCTCCACCGGCGTCATGCGCCCGAAGATGGCCACCATCACCTTGAGCTTGCCGCGCTCCGGGTTGAGATCGTCGATGCTGCCCTGGAAGTTCACGAACGGCCCCTCGAT
>DATGCY010000526.1:0-4080 GCA_035311385.1 Candidatus Methylomirabilota bacterium | reverse complement strand
GCGTATCTCGACCTCGTGCATGCGCTCTTCGTAGAGATGTTCCCGGGCTCAACGCCTCTCCGCTTCGCCGGCTTCTCCTTTGGCGCAGCGATCGCAGCCAATCTCGCGCGCCGGCTCGCCCCGCGGGTGAGCCATCTCTGCCTTGTCTCTCCCGCGGGCTTCCCCGCGCGCACCTTCGGGGAGCGGCCCACGCGGAGCTACAGGGAGGCGGGCGACGACGAGAGGCTCTTCCGCGAGATCTGCCGTCACAACCTCCTCATCAACATGCTGAGCGATCCGGCCAGCATCAGCGAGGAGACGCTCGACATCCAGGCCGATTGCGTGCGCCGCACGCGCTTCAACAGCCGCAAGGTGAGCGGCGGCGGGACGCTCCTCGGCGACCTGGCGCAGCTCCGGTGCAAGGTCCGGCTGCTCTGGGGCGAGCGCGACGACTCGAAGTTCCGCCCCGCCGAACTCCTCATCGGCGAGATCCGCGAGGCGGCGGGGGGAACGCTCGATCTCCACCGCATCCCGCGTGCCGGCCACTGGTCGGCCTACGAAAGCGCGCCCGAAGTGAATCACCTGATGCTGGAGTTCTTTTCGAGCTGAGCGTCCCGCGGAAGCGGCTCAGGGCTCCGGCCGGTACTGCGCTTCCCCGAATCCTCCCACGAAGTCCGGCAGCCGACCGGGGCCGAGCATCTGCCGGATGGCCTGCGACTCACCCAGATGGAACCAATAGTGGTAGGTGGTGCGATGGAGCTTGGTCCCCGGCGTCTCCCTCGATGACTCGCGCTTCCATCGACGGGTGAGCGCTCCGCTAGTGAGCGTGTCGAGGAAGGGATCGGCCGCCGCGGTCACCGCGCGCCACCAGGTCCACGCCTCCTCGAGCGACGGGACGGAGAGCGGCTTGCCGTAGCCAAAGCGCTTCACTTCGGGGACGACGAGGCGCCCCTGGGCGCGCTCCACCCAGTAGAGCTGCTCCTGCCAGGCGAGATGACCGATCATCCACGCGATGGGGTTGAGCCGGCCGATGCGGCGTTTCGCATCCTTCGGGGCCACCGTGCGCAGCCCACGGATCCACTCGCGCCGGGTGAAGCGGAGTTGCGTCACGAGCGGATGCGGCATTGCTCAGCTCCCGGCGGCCTGTGCCTCCATCGTCTTCTTCATCACGGCCATGCCCTGGTCGATCATGCCGGCGATGTAGGGGGCGACCTCGTTGGGCAGGAGGTCGGCAATCCAGACGACCCGGCTCTTCGCGCCCTCCGTGAACACCTGGAGGGAGGCGTTGTGATGCGTCATCCGCCCACCCACTACCGACCACACGAGCCGCCGGGCCGCCTCGTCCACATCGACGATCAGCTCGCGCGCCACCACGCCGTAGCCGAAGGTGACGATGCGTGCGCCTTCCTCGAGCCGCGTATCCACCACGAAGCCGGGGGCAAGTCGCTCGTGCACCGCGCCCACCTCCCGAATCGCATCCCACACCAGATCGGGCCCCGTCTCCACAACCACTTCGCGATGAATGGAAGCCATGGTTTCCTCCCATGGCGTGAGACACCGCAGGGCCACCCCTGTGAAAACGCTATGGCAGATGTCGCGGGGCCCGCCGGGTCCGCGTCCGGCGCAGGGCGCTGGGCGGCCGACGATATACGGAGCGGAAGGCAGCGTTGAAGCGGCGGATGCTGGAGAAGCCCGCAGCGAAGGCCACCGTGGCCAGCGGCATGGCCGTCTCCTCGACGAGGCTCTTCGCCCGCTGCACCCGGCGCGTGGTCGCCACGGCCACGGGCGAGGCGCCAGCGTGAGCGCGAAAGAGCCGTCGCATGTGCCTCGCCGTCATGCCGAGGGTGAGGGCGAGATCGTCCACGGTGGCGCCGTCGTCGAGGAACCCGCCCTCGATGAGCCGAAGCGCGCGCGAGACGGAGGCACCGGCCCCGCGCCACGCCGGCGTGCCCGGGGCCGCCTCCGGCCGGCAGCGCAGGCAGGGGCGGAAGCCCGCATGCTCCGCGGCGGCCGCCGTGGGGAAGAAGACGACGTTGCGCGACTTGGCGGGCTTCACGGGGCAGGTGGGGCGGCAGTAGATCCGGGTGGTGAGGACACCCGTGAAGAACCACCCGTCGAATCGCGCGTCACGCGCTATCCGGGCGCGGTCGCATCTGCGTCGATCGAAGGCCACACCGGTACGCACGGTGACCCTCAGCGTAGCACGCGCTCGCCCACCTGCCACCGGCGCGGACGATCAGGTCCGGTTACAGCGAGACGCCCTCGCGCGCCCCCGCTAGCGTGAAGGGTGAACATGCGCACGCGATATTTCCACGGCTGGAACGTGGTGGCCGCCACCTTCGTGATGGCCCTCCTGAGCTTCGGCCTCGGCTTCTACGGGCTCAGCGTGTACGTGGCGACCCTGCAGCGTGTCCACGGTTGGTCCGCCTCCGTTGTGTCGGCGCCCGTCACCGTCTACTACGTGGCCGGCGCGCTCCTCACCGTGGTGATGGCCGATCTCTACGCGCGCTTCGGCCCTCGCAGCGTGGTCGCCACCGGCGGCGTCGCCATGGCGGCGGGCCTGCTTCTCCTCGGTCGCGTGGCCAGGCCCTGGCAGCTCTATCCAACTTTCCTCGTGATGTCGGTAGGCTGGGGCGCCATGAGCGGCGCGGCCATTAACATCATCCTCGCCCCATGGTTCGAGCGCCGCCGCGGGCTCGTGGTGAGCCTTGCCTTCAACGGGGCCACGCTGGGCGGCGTCTTCGTCACCCCCGCGCTCCTCCCGTTGATCGACGCGCAGGGCTTCCGCCGGGCCCTCGCCACGGCGGCCTTCGCCCAGCTCGCCGTGCTCGCGCTGGCGGCAAGGGTGATGGGTCGCGGGCCCGCCGACGTCGGGCTCGGACCCGACGGCGATCCCGCGCTCCCTTCACATCGCGCCGCTCCGGCGGGCGAGGGAGTGCAGTGGCGGAGGGCCGCCCTCCGCACGTGGCGCTTCTGGAGCGTGTCTGCGCCCTTCGCCCTCGGCCTGGCCGCGCAGGTGGGTGTGCTCACACACCTGGTCGCCCTGGTGGCGCCGGTGCTCGGCACGAGCGCGGCGGGGCGGGCGGTGAGCGCGGCCACGGCCGCCGCGGTGCTCGGGCGGCTGGGCACTGGCTTCGTCGTCGACCGACTGAGCCGTCGCGGAGTGGCGAGCGCGACCCTCTGCATCCAGATGGTCGGACTCGCCCTCCTCGCGTGGGCGCCCTCCGCCACCGTCGTCTACGCGGGCTGCGGCCTCTTCGGTCTCGGGGTGGGAAATCTCACCACGCTGCCCGGGCTCGTCCTGGCCGTGGAGTGGCCGCGCGAGCGCTTCAGCTCGTTGGTCGGACTCGTGGTGGGAATCAACCAGTTCACCTTCGCCTTCGGCCCATCGCTGGTCGGCGTGGTGCGCGACGCGGCCGGCGGCTACCCGGCCGCGCTCGCTGTCTGCATGGGACTCGAGGCGCTCGCCGCCGGGCTCGTCCTGATCGGGCCCGGCCGGCTCAGCGAGCGCGCCGCGCCGCTCCCGGCGCGTATACCTCGGGATTGACCACGTTGATCGGCCGCTGGCCCGTGAGCACGCGCGCGACCTCCTCGCCGCAGCGCCGCGGCACCTGGGCCACCGCGGACGAGGAGAAATAGGACGCGTGCGGCGTGGCGATCACGTTGTCCATGCCGAGCAGGGGATTGTCGGCGGCCACCGGCTCGCGCTCCCACACGTCGAGGGCGGCTCCGGCCAGACGCTTCTCGCGGAGCGCCTGGGCCAGGGCCTGCTCGTCCACCACGGGCCCGCGCGAGGTATTGATGAGGATGGCCGTCGGCTTCATGCGCTTGAAGAAGGCCTCGCCGATGAGGTGACGCGTCTCCGCGTTGAGGAGGGTGTGCACGGAGACGTAGTCGGAGCGCTCGGCCAGCCCCTCGAGGGAGACGCGCTCGACACCGAGCTCGTGGAAGCGCGCGTCGTCCACGTAGGGATCGTGGGCGATCACCTTCGTCTCGAAGGCGGCCACGCGGCGAGCGAAGGCGCTGCCGATGTTGCCCAGCCCCACGATGCCCACCGTCTCGCCGTGCAGCGAGCCCGTCCACGCGCCGGGCACGCCGCCG
>DATGCY010000525.1:0-7752 GCA_035311385.1 Candidatus Methylomirabilota bacterium | reverse complement strand
CCACGTGATGCTCGCCACGGTACGGTGCGCGAGACCCCTGGGTCGCATATCCCAGCAGCACGTAACCTCGCGGCAACCACGCCCAGCCGCGGGCCCGCGCGTGAGCGCCTCGGCGTGCCCTGGCAACCTGGGGAGCCCTCCGACCAGGGCTCGACCAGGTGCGCGTCTGGCCCAACCTTCAGACTGGGGCTGTGCACGGCCGTGAAAAGCATCGGGCAGGGAACTCACGAAGGACGCGGCCGGTGAGAGGTCCCCGCGCTGCTCGGCGGCCGATCGTGCCGTTCCAGAAACTCCTGGATCTTGCTCTTGGGTGCTGGCAGGCCGGCGATCTTGAGCCGGCATCGAGCCGCGGGGGTGAGGCCGCACTCCGCCTGGAGCCGCGCCCAAGACCTTCGCCCAGGTTGCCGAGGAATACTTGGCGTTCAAACGCGGGAAGGGGAAGCGCTCAATTGAGGGTGACGCGCTCCATCTTCGTAAACTGCGGGGCGCGTTCGGCGACAAGACCCCGGTTGCGGAGATCACCGCACAGCTGATCGCGCAGTGTGATCGGAAACGTGCGACAGAGGTGTCGCGTCTTGGACGTCGCATTGCCCCAGCGACCCTCAATCGCGAGTTGGCAACGCTACGGCACCTCCTTCGCCTCGCCGAGGAGTGGGGCTATCTGCCCAAGGCGCCGCGGATCCGCATGGGCAAGGAACCAGAAGGTCGGCTGCGCTTTCTCAGCGAAGACGAAGCCGTGCACCTCCTCGAGGCCTGCCGGTCGTCTCAGAACCCTTTTCTTCATGCGATCGTGACCATCGCCCTCCATACCGGGATGCGCCGTGGCGAGATCCTCGGGCTGGCCTGGGAGCGGATCGACTTCTCGCGCGCCATCATCCGCATCGAGGAAACGAAGAGCCGCCGGCGGCGCGAGGTGCCGATGAACCGCGCCGTCTATGACGTACTCTCGGCGCTCGGCGGTCAGAAGGAGGAGGGCTTCGTATTCCGGCGCCGGGATGGGGGTCCCTGGGGGAAGATCCGGACGGCCTTTGCCAGGGCGTGCGTCGTGGCCAAGCTGGACGCCTTCCGGTTCCATGACCTCCGGCATACGTGCGCGTCTTGGCTAGTGATGCGGGGGCGGAACCTCAAGGAGGTCCAAGAACTGCTCGGGCACCGGGAGTTCAAGATGACCCTTCGGTATGCCCACCTGAGCCCCGACCGGCTGCGCGATGCCGTCGCCAGCCTCGAGGATTTCAGCACAAAATCAGCACAACGGGATAGAATCGACCCCGCGTGCGCAGTAAGTCCGCGTCGAGCCGTTAGCTCAGTTGGCAGAGCACCTGACTTTTAATCAGGGGGTCGGTGGTTCGATCCCACCACGGCTCACCATTCATTTCAGTTAATCCTTCAGGCATTGCTGGCCGGGGTCTCCGACGGCGCCGGGCCCTGACGGCGCCGCGCTCTGCGGCTGCCCGCGCCGGCGCCCTTGAACTGTTTCCAGGGCTCAACCCACAATCCTCGTGCCGATCCGCAGGATGCCCCGGTCATCCCTGGCGATCTCGGCACCGCGGTCGCTCCGTCGCACGCAAGGTGAGCGCGCGTGGCCGAGAAGGGTAGATTGCGTCAGGGCGGCGGCCATCCGGAAGCGACCGCCGGCCAGGCCGCCGCCTCGTCGACCCGATCGATAGCTCGATCGCGCCGACGAAGCGCGGACTGGGAATCCCAGAGCTACTTGAACGGGATCGGCGGCCCGAACAGCGGTGTCCTCAGCGGGGCGGCCGCCCCGACGGCGATCACGATGGCGTTCCCGCCGGGATTGAAGTTCGGATCGACCTTGATCTTCCAGTTGTTCGTGATCCAGATGTTGCCAGACGGGTCGATCGCGCCGCTCGTGATGCGCTCAATGGCGTCGGATTGGTAGCCCGTGGCGGGCGAGATCGGATCGCCGACCTTCAGGCCGGGCGGGCATTTCTTCGTCTGCACTCCGCAGAGTCGGGCGATTCCGGTTGGAACAACGTTGATCGGGAGTTCGGTAGGCTTCGTGGGAGGCTTGGCTCCGAAGTTGAAGACCCACACGGTGTCGTCACCGTCGACCGCGACCCCCCATGGCAGCGTGATGCCCCCGCCCATGAAGGGCGACCCGGGATGCGGCTTGCGATCCTTGGCCTGGATCAGCGTCACCGAGGGATTCTGTGCCGTGCCGAGCACGTCCTTCGTCGGACACGGCGCATCGAGCCAATCGGAATTCGCCACCCACACGTTGCCCTGGCTGTCGATCGTATTGCCGATCGGATGACTGAACACGGGCGTGCCGTTATAGGTGCCGGGGATCGTATCGATCAGCACGCCGTCGGTTGAGAGCACGTAGACGCTGCTGCTGCGGTTGCCCGTGATCCACAGATTGCCCTGGGCGTCGATGACTTCGCCGAATGGCTTGATCTGCGGATTACCCGGCGACGGCGTCGGCCCCAGGGGGATGTTGATCGCGCGCGCGGGGTCGCCACCGGGGAACCGGGTGATCGAATCGTTGCCACAGTTGGCGATCGAGATGGTGCCCCGAGGATCGGACACCGTGCCCATCGGCCATGAGATGTTGCCCTGCGTGAAGCCACCGGCGCCGGTGATCGGCACGCCGTCTGGTTGAAACAGGGAGACGCTGTTGTTCTTCGCGGCAACGGGAAGGGTGAGGCAGGCCGGATCCTGGAACCCGAAGTTGCCGACCCACACGTTGCCCCTCGGATCGAGTGTGATGCCCCACCCGGCCCCTTCGAGACCACCCCCGATGTACGGGGTTCCGGGTACCGGTTGACCCCATGGATGGAACTTGATCAGCCGGTGACCGGCGCAGGCGAAGTGGGTGGGCGGCGCGGGGTCGTAGTTCTCGTTGAGCCACACGAAGCCGAGCCCATCGATCGCGAAATTGCCCGGGCCGCTCATCAAGTTGCTGAAGTCCTGAGTGCTGTAGAAGCCGCCGGTGATCTTCAGGAACAGGAGCCAGCTGGTCGGCCGTTGCGTCAGCGCGGGCTGATAGATGGGATTCAGCTGCGACAACAAGAACACCGGATCCTGCGCGATCGATGGATATCCGGGGTACGACGGATTCTTGATGATGTTCGCGATCGCCTGCAGCACGTTCGTCGGCGCCGCGCCCCCCGGCGGCGTCGCGGCCTGGAAGAGTACGCTGCAGTTGATGGCTTCCGCGACGCAACTCGCGACGGCATTGCTGAGGGAGTTGAACGTGGCCAGCGTCGTGGTGTCCGTGCCGTTTGGGAGGGAGTTGATGACACCCCCCACCGCCCCCGTGAACGGGTTGGCGAAATTGGCCGCCATCGGAAGCGCATTGAGCATGCCGACCGGATTTCCCGCGATCTTTCGGCTCTCGACGAACTGCGCGTAGGCCGCCCCGGTCGCAACGGTCGTGCGCTCGTTCACCACGACGAACGCGGGAGGTGTTGGTCCCATGCTGATCGCGCTCGCCAGCAAGACGGGACCCCGCTCGGCCTGAACAAAGAGAAGCGACGGCGCCTCTGCCAGTCCCGGTGGCACGGCGTACGTGATGAAGAAGCGACCGGTGCCGTCACTCGTACCGGTGCCCAGAAGCTTCCAATCAGGCCCGCCCTGGAGATAGGCGATGTACAGCGACACCTTGTAGAGGGGCAATCCGCTGCCGCCGCTTTGCACGGCGCCCTGAAGCGTTGCCGATTCCTTCTGGCCTGCGAACGCGGGCGTCACGGCAAGAGCGAGGAGCGAGGTCGCCAGCCATGCCTTCCCACAAAGTCTCATGAGGGTCCCCCCTCGTTGGCGTTACGAGCCTGTGTCATGCGGTCCCTCTCGTGAGTGAGTTCGAGACTCCCGGCGGTTCGACGGTGCTGCGCCGCCATTGTGTCGTCGTCAGGCTCGCGGCAAGGCCCATGCCACGGAGGGATGCGGCTGGCCGCGCGAGGGGCGGACGGAAAAGTCGCAGGGTTGCGCGACGCGGCCACCGATTCGGCTCGCTCGTCCGGAGGACGGGTCCGTGGTATCTCGCGGCCGGCCACGAGATCCCACGGCGGGCGTTCGATCGCGAGCTACGGGGAGATGACGAAGGGTGTCAGGAGCGCTTGATGCCGAGCCGTTGCATCCGACTCCGAAGCGTGCTCGCGTTGAGCCCTAGAATCGAGGCGGCACCCTTGGCCCCCTCTATCCTCCAGCCGGTGCGCTCGAGGACGCTCAAAATGTGCTGCTTCTCGACTCCGTTCAGACGATCGTCGGCCTCCGCCGCGGGGACACCATCGGCCGCCACCTCGAGGGGTTCCGCCAGCTGGAGCGCCGGACCGGGGCTGATAATCACGGCCCGCTCGATCACGTTCTCCAACTCGCGGATGTTCCCCGGCCAGGCGTATGCCTGGAGCGCGTGCATGACCCGCGTGGGGACGGTCTCGATTGGGCGGCCCATCTCCCGCGCGAAGCGCGTGACCAGGTGCCGCACCAGTGCCGGGATGTCCTCGCTCCGTTGGCGCAGGGCCGGCAGCGAGATCGGGAACACGTTCAGCCGGTAGTAGAGATCCTGGCGGAATCGGCCCTGCTGCACGTCGGCGCGCAGCTCGCGGTTCGTCGAGGCGATGATGCGCACGTTCACCCGGAGCGTTTGCGAGCCTCCCACGCGCTCGAACTCGCCATCCTGGAGCACCCGCAGCAACTTGGCCTGCAGCTCCAGCGGCAGGTCGCCGATCTCGTCGAGGAAGAGCGTGCCGCCGTCGGCGAGCTCGAAGCGACCCGGCCGGCGGGTCAGCGCGCCCGTGAAGGCGCCGCGCTCGTGCCCGAATAGCTCGCTCTCCACAAGGTTCGCGGGAAGGGCGGCGCAGTTTATCGTAATGAGCGGGCGCTCCTTCCGCGGGCTGCGGGCGTGGATCGCCCGCGCCGCCAAGCTCTTGCCGGTTCCCGTCTCTCCCAGGAGGAGCACGGTGGCCCCGGTGGCCGCGACCTGCTCGAGCCGGAACAACACGTACTTGAGCGCATCGCTGGCGCCGATGATGTCCTGCGACCCGGACTCCCGTCCGATCTGCTCCTGCAGATAGACGTTTTCCGCGGCCAGGCGATCCTTGAGTTGGCGGACCTCGGTCAGGGCTTGGGCTAGCTGCTGGTCAGCGCGCTTCCTCGCCACGGCATTGGCGAACGTCTCGGCAATGAGGCGCAGCCGCGGGATCATCGCCTCCGGCCACTCGCGCCCGGGGCGGGACATCGACAGGGCCAGCGCGCACGCGAGCACCTCGTTGGCGCGGACCGGGATCACCAGCGCCGCCCCGATGCCCATGGCCTCGAGAGCCGCCCGATCGGCCGCTGCCTCGGCGGGCAGCGCGTCGACGCGGACCACCCGCACGGGCTCGCCCCGGCGGAGCGCCTGCATGCCATAGGGGAAGGCGTCGACCATCGCGGGCTCCGGCCGTCCGTGATCGGTCGCCGAGGAAAAGGAATGAGTCGGGGACGCCGTGCCATCCGGCGAGAACTCATACACCGAGGCCCGGTCGACCTCGAGGAACGTGACGAGCCGCGAAAGCCCGGCCTCGATGGCCGCGTCCACTCGCTCGGCCGGCACGTGGGTCAGCGACGAGGACACCTCGGTCAGCAGCGCTTCGAACTCGAGCCGCTGGGAGAGCTGCTCGTCCAGGCGCTTGCGCTCCAGCGCGCTGGCGAAGATCTCCCCCACGACGACGAGCCGCTGCACCAGCTCGTCCGGCCAGTCGCGACTCGCGCGGTGGGAGCAAAAGCAGATGGCCCCGAGCACGACCCCGCCGATCTTGACGGGGACGGTCACGCTCGTCTTGATGTTCAGCTCGACGAAGGTTTGTCGAGCCTCGTGGGAATCGAGCGGGAGATCGTCGGGCAGTCGGGGCAGGACGATTGCCTGCCCCGCCCTGATCCTTCCCGCGTACCACGGGTATTGATGCACGGCGAACCGATGCCCGAGCAGGGGAAGGTCGCCGATGAAGCGCCAGGTCACCGGCAGCTCGTCCGAGCCCTCGCGCACCTCGATGAGGAAACCCCGGTCCATGTCGAGGAACTCGGTGATGCTGCGCAGGGCGTCCACGATGTGAGCCCCGACATCGGCGGCGGGGAGGTTGACGAAGCGCGCGGACAGGTCCGCGATGAGGCGCTCGAAGCGGACGCGCTCGTCCGTCTGGCTCGGCTCTGAGGCGGCGGCCGAGCCGCCGGCGGCACTCATGGCCCGCTTACTGTAGCCAACCGTTGCGCCTCGGTAAAGCGCCATCGTGCTACTGCGCCCGACTGAGTGCAGTCTGGTCACGCACCGCCGTGGCGCGGCCTCTTGCGCGGCCGGCGCGCGGGCGCTGTTTCCAGGCGACGCCGTAGCACCTCTTCCGTGCCCCCGTGGTGAGAAACGAGATCGAGCGCTATCTCGGCAGCGTGGGACAGAAGAAAGCTCGCGCCGATCAGGGCGGCGAACTCGTCCGATCGTAGGTGCCGGTCGAGGTCGCGCCGTCGTCGCCACTCCTCGACGAGCGTGAACGCGTTCGAATCCTCGCTGTCGGTGTAGAAGTGCGCGGCGACACAGCCCGGCGCCCGTCGCGCTCGGGTGGTGAGGTCGGTCATCGTCTGGATGAACTCTTCCCGCTTCTCGGGCCGAACCCGCATCCGGACCGTGGCGGTCATGACCTGCCGTGGCCCCGCGACGGCGCCGCTCATGGGGACAGCGCGGAGCTGAGCCCGCGCTCGGTTTGGGCGGCGGAAACGTCGGCCGACGCCTTGCTGCTCGGAGCGATCCATCGACCCATGGCAGATTCCCCCTTCCGCCCACGACGGCAAGCACCGTGCCACGCGATCTGCCCGGCCGGGTCACCTCTGTTGGCGCGCATGGACGGCATTTCCCGCTGGCCGACGCGTCGTTGGTAAGCTACTCTCCGCCGTGACATTTCGCGTCGCCCGCGAAATGGCGCGGGACGGCCCGCGTGGGCCGCGCTCGCTGCACGGGGGGCTGCGCCCAACTGCGCGCGGGTGCTGGGACTCGGCGTTGCCGCGGGCGCCTGGCACATCGCTTGCCTCCCACATACGGCGACAGGGATGGCTCACGTGTGGCAGTTCAATCCGCGTTCAAGGAGGGCAAGGAAATGAATCGTGGACGGTTGATGCTGGGGATCTCGTGTGCTATCGCAATCGCCATGACCGGTTGTGCTAGCACAGGCAAGGTTCGCGTCAGCTCAGCCAAGAGATGTGCGGCCCACGGCGGCACCTACGATACGACGGCGAAGAGTTGCAAGTACCAGGCGACGACAGTGAGCGCCGCGCAATCCTGCCAGGCTGAGGGCGGCTACTATGACCCGAGCGCGGACTACTGTGAGATCGGCAACTGACGACGCTCTGAGCCATCTTCCCGAACCAGCGTTAGCCGCACGAACAGCTCAGGCGCGTTATCACGATGAATCCGCACTTCGGGGCTGAGACGCGCAGGTAAGGCCGCTGGAGTAGCTCGCGGGCGGCCCGGCGGAAGATCTCTGCGAGGATCTCGTCGGCGTCGTACTGGGACAGCCCGCGGAATCCGCAAAGCGCGAGCCGCTTGGGATCGGCGCCAGCGCTCTTCTTTAGCTACCGATCGAGCTAGGCGCGGGCCAGCAGGGGCTCGATCCGGTTGAGGGTCGAGGTCGCCGGAGGTGGTGGGCGCGGAGAGCCGCCGCCAGGCCTTGCTGAACTTTTCGTGGAGACTCACGCGGTCACCGCGAGGGCCGGCGGCGGGGTGACGCCTAGAGCATCATGCGTCGATCCTGTCAGAGTGGCCGAAAC
>DATGCY010000524.1:0-9600 GCA_035311385.1 Candidatus Methylomirabilota bacterium | reverse complement strand
CACGCCTGTCAAGCCACCGCTTGACGTGCGAGGCCGCTCGCGGCATCTTCTCGCCATCCCACACACCACCGGGGAGGGACCAGTGAAGCTGCTCTTCTTCGACGATTTCAAGCTGGGCGTGCTCAAGGGCGATTCCGTGCTCGATGTGACCCCGCTCGTGCAGGACGTGCCGCGCACGGGCCCACACGATCTCATCAGTGGGCTCATTGCGCGTTTCGCTCAATACCGAACGCGTCTGGAAGAGGCCGCCACCAAACCCGGCGGCGTCTCCCTGAGTCGCGTGCGCATTCGCCCGCCCCTGCCCCGGCCCACCAACATCGTGTGCATGGCCGTGAACTACATGGAGGACGGGACCCGGTCGGAGCCTGCGCCCATCAACGCCTTTCTCAAGTCCCCCACCGCGGTCATCGGCAACGGTGACACCATGGTCCTGCCCGATGTGCCCGCCACCATCTTCGAGGGCGAGGCCGAGGTCGCCCTCGTGATGGGCAAGCGCGCCTTCAACGTCAAGGCCGAGCAGGCCATGAGCTACGTGTTCGGCTATACCAACTTCATCGACGGCTCGGCGCGCGGCCTGCCCCCCGCCGGCAACACCTTTTATCAGATGAAGTCCCGCGATACCTTCGCTCCCATTGGCCCGTACATCGTCACCGCCGATGAGGTGCCGGACCCCCTCAACCTCCAGGTACGGCTGTGGGTCAATGGAGAGCTGAAGCAGAACTTCAACACGAATGACATGGCGCACAAGATCACCCGCTGCATCGAGTGGGTCACCTCCATCCACGCCTTGGAGCCGGGCGACATCCTTGCCACCGGCACCAACCACCGAGGCCTCAGCGGGTTCCAGGACGGCGACGCCATCGAGATCGAGACCGACCGCCTCGGTCGGCTGCGCTTCAGCGTCAAGGACGATCTCAAGCGCACCTGGGACCGCGAGACGCGCCTCGATCGCCAGAAGAAGGGCCTGGAGGGCACGACGCCCCAGCTCAAGGGGAAGTACGCCCAAGCTCCCCGGTAACTCGGTGGCGGGAAGCGTGGGTCTCGCTCACCTGGTCGGGAGCGTTCCCGTCGAGAGCGCCGAGTCCGTCTTCACCACCGTGCTCGGCGCCCTCGGCCACTGTCTCCGCCGGGTGCCGGACGGCGAGACGGGCGAGCGGCGCCGTTGGATCTACTGGCAGCGCACCATGCTCGAGCGCCATCCCGCCATGGAGGTGGACCTGGAGGCGGGGTTGCTCGAACTCAAGCAATGGGACGGCTCGCTCCTCCGCCGCGCCTCGCTACTGAGGCTCAAGCCCGGCGTCGATCCCGAGACCGTCGACTTCCCAACAGGCTACGCCGAGGCCGCTACGAGCTCGTGGATGGTCTTCGAGCGGCTCCGTGGACGGGGACTGATCCCGCCTGGGGTCCGCTTTCAGGTCTGCCTGCCCACCCCGATGTCGAGCGCGTTCATGTACGTGAGCCCGGTCTCGCACGACGCGTACCTGCGCGCCTACGAGCGCGCCCTTCTCCGTGCCCTCGATCGCATCGTGGCCACCGTCCCCGCCGCGGATCTCTCGATCCAATGGGACATCTGCCAGGAGGTGCTGCTCTTCGAGGGCTACTTCCCCTCTCGCCCCGCCGACTACAAGGAGCGCGTCTTCGCCCTCCTGGCCCGGCTGGGGGGGGCGGTGCCGCGCGCGGTGGAGCTCGGCTATCACCTCTGCTACGGCAGCCCGGCGGATCAGCACCTCGTCATGCCGAAGGACACGGCCATTCTCGCCGAGATCGCGGTCGCGGTCTTCGCCCGCGTCCCCCGATCCGTCGACTTCCTCCATCTGCCCGTGCCGCAGGATCGCGACGATCCCGGCTACTTCGCGCCGCTGGCCAGCCTCGCCGTGCCGGCGTCGACTCGGCTCTATCTTGGTCTCCTCCACCACGGCGACGAGGCGGGAGACCGTCGACGCATCGACACCGCCCGAGTCGTGGTCGCGAGCTTCGGTGTCGCCACCGAGTGCGGCTGGGGCCGAGGCGATCCCGCGCGGATCAGCGGCCTTCTCGAGAGCCACCGGCGGGCCGTGGCGTATCTCATGAACAGCCTTCCGACCCGCGGCGTTTCCTGCTAATCTCCCCTGATCGGGCCGGTACTCGCAGGGCACCCCAGCGGAGGTCATACGCGCGATGAAAGACTTCAAGATTTGGATGAACGGCAAGCTCGTCTCCCAGACGGAGGCGGTCCTGCCCGTGAACAGCGCCGCCGTCTTCTACGCCAGCAACGTCTTCGAGGGCATCCGGGCCTACTGGAACGAGGAGGACGGTGAGCTCTACGCCTTCCGACTCGCCGAGCACTTCGCGCGCTTCCGCGAGTCCATGAAGATGATGCGCTTCACCATTCCTTACCAGGACCTCGACCTCTACGACGCGGTGCGAGCGGTGCTGAGCGGTAATGAGGCGCGCGAGGACATCCACATGCACCTCGTGGGCTACGTGGCGGGGGTGGGACTCGAGGCAACCTCGCCCAGCGGGCTCTACATCAACCCACGGCGTCGCCCGCGCATCGGCGACGGCAACGGGCTCAAGGCCTGCGTCAGCTCCTGGCAGCGCACCAACGACAACGCCATCCCCATCCGCCTCAAGTGCGGCGCCAACTATCAGAATGGCCGGCTGGCCGGGCTGCAGGCCAAGGCCGACGGCTACGACTCGCCCATCTTCCTCAATCGGCACGGGACGGTGGCGGAAGGGACGGGGGCGACGTTCTTCATGGTGCGCAGGGGCAAGCTGATGACGCCGCCCGTGACGAGCGACATCCTGGAATCCATCACGCGCGCCACCCTCATCGAGTCACTCTGTCCCGCCCTCGGCATGGAGGTGGTGGAGCGCGACATCGCGCGGACGGAACTCTACGTGGCGGACGAGGCGTTTTTCTGCGGCAGCGGCTACGAGATCACGCCGATCGTGTCCATCGACCGCTTCCCCCTGGGCGACGGCAAGATCGGCCCCGTCACCCAGCGCCTGTACAACGCCTACATGGCCGTGGTCCGGGGCGTGGACAAGCGTTTCCCGGAGTGGCGCACGCCCGTCTACCGGCCGGTCACCGTGTAACGCGCCGGCGGGCGGACGCGATTTCCCGCTGGACATCCTCCACGCCGGGAAAATCGCGGCCCGCCCGCCGGTACCAGTAGCGAGCGTTGTCGAGGTCGCCCTCCAGGGTGTGTACGATGCCGTGCAGCCAGGCGGCCAGGTTTGACTTCTCCCCCTGCACGATTTCGTGCGCGGACTGCCACTCGCCCTTCTCGAGAAACTCCACCGCCTTCAGCAATGGTCCCGCCGGCTCCGTGGTTTCCATGCGCCGAATCATACCTTCACGCGCAAACGAGTGGGGCAACCACGGTTAGGCGTAGAATGCGGGGGCGCAACGCCCACCTCGAGCGCCGGAGGCTTACGTGAGCAAGGTCTGGAGGACGATGCGGCACGAGTTTTTCGAAGTCCTGCCTCCCACCATCTTCTTCCTTATCTCCTTCAACATCGTGCTCATCGACCGGGCTCTCATGCTGCGGCAGTACGGCCTGCAGCTATCCTCGGTGGCAGGCGCCAGTGTGCTCGCCCTGCTCGTAGCCAAGGTCGTCTTGATCGCCGACAAGCTCCCCATCATCAACCGCTTCCCCGAGAAGCCGCTCATGTACAACGTGGTCTGGAAGACGGTGATCTATGTGCTCGCCTCCCTCCTCCTCCACTACCTCGAGCACCTCACGCCCCTGTGGTGGCGCCTCGGCAGCTTCGCAGCCGCCAACGATCGCCTGCTGGAGGAGATGGTGTGGCCGCACTTCTGGGCCATCCAGCTTTGGCTCATCGTGCTGATCTTCGTCTACTGTGCCTTGCGGGAGCTCGTCCGCGTCATCGGGCGGGACCGGGTCCGGGACATCTTCTTCCGCCATCCCAGGGTGCCGCTCATGAGAGGGGCCTGAGCCATGGCCCGCGTGGTCACCGGCGGCCTGCGCACCTCACTCTGCGATTTGCTGGGCATCCGCTATCCGATCTGTCAGGCCGGCATGGGCTGGGTCGCCCGCTCCTCGCTCGCCGCCGCCGTCTCCGCGGCGGGCGGCCTCGGCGTCATCGCGGCGGCGCACGGATCGCCCCAACATCTTCGTGAGGAGATCCGTCGCGTGCGCGATCAGACCGACCGGCCCTTCGGGGTGGACGTGCTGTTCGCCACCATCCGCGCCGCGGGCGACGAGGTGGAGCAGTTCACCGATCAGGTCAAGGGCTGGGTCGACGTCACTCTGGAGGAGCGCGTGCCCGTACTGGTGGCTGGGCTGGGCAGTCCTGGCCCAGTTACCGCGGAGGCGCACCGGCTCGGCATGAAGGTGATGGCCCTCTGCGGCAACGTGAAGCAGGCGCGCGATCACGCGCAGAACGGCGTGGACGTGGTCATCGCCCAGGGCCACGAGGCGGGCGGCCACACGGGCCGCATCGGCGGTCTCGTCCTCGTGCCGGCGGTGGTGGACGCCGTGCGCCCCATTCCCGTGCTGGCCGCCGGCGGCATCGCCGACGGCCGTGGCCTCGTGGCCGCTCTCGCTTTGGGCTCGGTGGGCGTCTGGATGGGCACGCGCTTCATCGCCACCCATGAGGCCTTCGGCCACGACAACTACAAGAAGGAGATCGTGGCCATCGACGAGGAGGGCACGGTGGTGCATCGTGGCGCCACCGGCAAGCCCTGCCGTGCCATCCGGAACGAGTTCACGCGGGAGTGGGAAAAGCGCACGGCCGAGATCCTGCCCTTCCCCCTCCAGGCTCAGCGCGTGGGCTTTCCCGCGGCCGTCCGCGCGCGCGAAGAGGGCGACGTCGACCGCGGCCACGCCGCCTGCGGTCAGAGCGCGGGCCTCATCGAGGACATCGTGGCCGCCCGCGAGGTAATCGAGCGGCTGGTCGCGGAGGCCGAGGACGTGCTCGCGCGAATGAGCCCGCCCGCGTGACGCCGTGTTGATCCCGCAGGAACCCCTAGAGGAGAGGACGTGACCGAGAGCCAGAGCGTGGAGACCGAAGCGACCGAGCTGCTGCGCACCCTGATCCGAAATGCCTGCGTCAACGACGGCACGCCCACCTCGGGACACGAGGAGCGCAACGCCGACGCTCTCGAGGCCTACTTCGCGGGATCGGGGCTGGCCTGCGAGCGCTACACCGCCGCTCCTGGCCGCGTGAGCCTCATCACGCGCATTCAGGGCCGCGATGCCAAAGCGCCCACCCTCCTCCTCATGGGCCACACGGACGTGGTGCCCGCCAACGCGGCGGGCTGGGAGCGCGATCCCTTCGGCGCCGACCTCGTGGACGGGATCGTGTGGGGCCGTGGCGCTACCGACATGCTCAACATCACCGCAACCATGGCAGTGGCCACGCGCCGGCTCGCTATCAGCGGCTTCGCGCCGCGCGGCACCTTGATCTACCTCGGGGTGGCCGACGAGGAAGCGGGGAGCATCTACGGGGCGAGCTATCTCACACGCGAGAAGTTCGACGCGGTCAAGGCGGACTACGTGATCACGGAGAGCGGCGGCGTGCCCATCCCCGCCCGCTCCGGGGTCAAGCTTCCCGTCACGGTGGGCGAAAAGGGCGTCAACTGGCGACGGCTCGTCATCAAGGGCACTCCGGGTCACGGCTCCATGCCCTTCCGCACCGACAACGCCCTCGTCACCGCGGCGGAGGTGGTGCGTCGTCTTTCCGAGTATCAGCCCAAGGCGCGTATCCTCGACGAGTGGCGTCGCTACGTGGCCGAACTCGAGCTCGCCCCCGAGCTGGAGGCGGCGCTCACGGATCCCGACCGGGTGCTCGAGACGGTGAACCATCTCGAGCCGCTCGGGCTGGCCCGCCTCGCCCATGCCTGCACCCACACCACGTTCTCGCCGAACGTCGTGCACGGGGGCTCCAAGATCAACGTGATCCCCGATCGCATCGCCATCGACGTGGACGTGCGCGCGCTGCCCGGGGTGACCCCTCTCGACGTCGACGCCATGCTCAAGGAGGCGGTGGGCGACCTCGCCTCGCGAGTGGAGATCGAGGCTCCGCGCGGGCAGGAAGGCTCGCGCACCTCGATGGACACGCCGCTCGTGGAAGCGCTGCGCCGAGTGACGCAGGCTCTCGTGCCCGGAAGCAAGATCATCCCACGGCTCACCGGGGGCGCCACCGACGCCCGTTACTTCAGGTGGAAGAACGTGCCCGCCTACGGCTTCGGTCTGCATTCTCGTCGTATCCCGTACTCGGAGTACCCGCTCATGTTCCACGGCAACAACGAGCGGGTGGACACGGAGAGCCTGCGTTTATCCGCCACCATGTGGGAAGCCCTCTGTCGCGACTTCCTCGGCTGAGGCCCCGGCCATGACCAGACCGTTCGAGGGCCGCGTGGCCGTGATCACGGGCGGGGCGCGCGGCATCGGCCGTGGCATCGCGCAACGCTTCGCGCGCGACGGCGCGCATTGCGTGATCACCTATCGCCGCGGCGCCGACGTGGCCGCCGGCGTGGTGCGGGAGCTGGAGGGCGAGGGTGTCCGAGCCCTCGCCCTCCCCCTCGAGCTCGCCGACCCCGCGCAGGTTCCCGCGGTGTTCGAGCGCATCGGCGAGACGTTCGGACGCGTGGACGTGCTGGTGGCGAATGCCGCGGCCACCTCCTTCCGCCCGCTCGCCGATCAGAAGGAGCACAACGTCCGCCGAACCTTCACCATCACCGTCGACTCCTTCATTGCGGCCGTCCAAGGGGCGGTGCCCCTCATGCGCGGCCGGCCGGGACGCATCGTCATCGTCTCCGGCATCGACTCCTTCCATGCCATGCCGGGTCACGGCCTCCTCGGCGGAGCCAAGGCCGCCGCGGAGAGCCTGGTGCGCGCTTTCGCCTTCGAGCTCGGGCCCGAGCGGATCACCGTCAACGGAGTGAATCCCGGGATGATCGACACGGATTCCTCGCGCCTCTACATCGAGACCGGGCTTCGTCGCGACCCTGCGCAGGCCATGGCCGAGGTTGCCGCGGTGACCCCGGTGCGCCGAATCGGGACGGTGGAGGACGTGGCGGACTGTGTCGCCTGGCTCGCCTCGGATCGCTCGGGATTCCTCACCGGGCAGACCATCGTACTGGACGGGGGGCTCACGATCGTGTCGCCGCTGGCCAGACTGGAGGGCGTGTCGGACCTCCGCTGAGCGAAGTTACACGCATCGCGCCACGATGCCGGGCCTGGACCGCGAAACCCCCTGCTTGATCTGATTTGACGACGGCGCGGCAGTCGGCTCATACTCTCCTCATCGTGACAACCACACCCAGCGCGACAAGCATGGTCCAGCGCTTGGGGCAAATCCTGCTCAAGGCCCGCGTACTTACCCAGGATGTCCTCGGGGATGCCCTGCTGCGGGCCAAGCAAAACCGCGTGAAACTTGGGGAAACGCTCATCTCCATGGGCGCGGTTACCCCGGAGGAGGTTCTGCGGGCGCTGGCCGAGCAGAACGGGCTGCCTTTCGTGGCCGCCGAGGAGCTTCCGAGCGCCCCGCCCGTGGTCAAGAACCTCTCGCCCAAGTACCTGCGGCAATACGTCTCCTGCCCCATCGCGGTCGACGGCGCCGGGGTTACCGTAGCCACTGCCGACCCTGCCAATCCCGTGCTGATCGACGACCTGCGGCAGATGCTGGGCGCCAAGATCTCGCTCTGTGTAGCGTCTGCCCCTGCCATCCTGGACGCCATCGAGCGAGCGTACGGTGCTTCGACTCCGCTCCAGAAAATCGTCGAAGGCATGGCGCCGGGTGAGACGGCGGAGGGCGAGGAGGATGTCAATCATCTGCGCGATATGGCCTTCGAGGCGCCGGTGGTTCGCCTGGTCAACCTCCTCATCGAGGAGGCGGTCGCCTCCGAGGCATCGGACATCCACGTGGAGCCCTTCGAGGATCGCCTGCGCGTCCGCTATCGCATGGACGGCATTCTCTACGACCGAGAGTCGCCGCCGCGCAAGCTGCAGGCCGCGCTGACCTCGCGCATCAAACTCATGGCGGAGATGAACATCGCCGAGCGTCGCCTTCCCCAGGATGGCCGCATCCGCGTCACGGCGGGCGGGCGGAGGGTGGACATCCGCGTGTCCACCGTGCCCACCGTCCACGGCGAATCGCTGGTCATGCGTCTCCTCGATCGCTCCTCCGTGTTCCTGCCCTTCGATCGCCTAGGCTTCTCGCCGCCCGTGGCGGAAAGCTACGAGACCCTCATCCGCCGCCCCCACGGCATCTTGCTCGTCACGGGACCGACGGGATCGGGCAAGACCACCACGCTGTACGCTGCGCTCGACAAGATCAACTCGCCCGACAAGAAGATCATCACCATCGAGGATCCCGTCGAGTACCAACTGGGGGGCATCAACCAGATCCCCGTGCGGCCCACCATCGGGCTCTCCTTCGCGGCGGGACTGCGCCACATCGTGCGCCAGGATCCCGACGTCATCATGGTGGGCGAGATCCGTGACCTCGAGACGGCGGAGATCGCCATCCAGGCTGCGCTCACCGGCCACCTCGTCCTCTCCACGCTGCACACCAACGATGCGCCCAGCGCCATCGCGCGGCTGCAGGACATGGGCGCGGAGCCGTATCTGGTGGCCTCCGTGCTCAACGGCGTCCTCGCCCAGCGCCTCGTGCGCCGCGTGTGTGGGACCTGCCGCGCCCCCTACGAGCCGGAGCCTCGCGATCTCCTCGCCATCGGTGTCGCCGACGCCACCGGCGTCGAGCTGTTCCGGGGCAAGGGCTGCGACGAATGCCGCGGCACCGGCTACCGCGGACGCATCGGCATCTACGAGCTCTTCGTCGTCTCGGAAGACGCGCGAAGCCTCATCCTCTCGAAGCGGCCGTCTGGAGAGATCCGGCGCTACGCCATCGAGCGCGGTATGGTCTCGCTGCGCGACGACGGCTGGGCGAAGGCCCGCGCAGGCATCACCACCGTCGAGGAGATCCTCCGGGTGACGCAGGAGGAAGACGGCTAGGTCGCCTCTTCGGCGGGCCCGCGGGCAACCCGCTTTTGCTCTTCGTCTCGTCCGTGTCGCCGCCCGCTCCCTCCCATCGCTGAACTCCCCCAAATCGGACCCGGAAAATCGGACCCGATCTCCGCACAGGGGCAGGACTGCCCGCAAATCTTGACGGGCCGGAGTGGCCCGGCGCACTATCGGTCGTGAGCGGAGTGATCCAAGCTCTTTCCGCTCTTCGGAAAGGCGGTGGCGTGCCGTTCTTCGCGTACAAGGCAGCTGACCGGCGGGGCCAGACGGTGGATGGCGTGATGGAGGCGGCCGACGCGCGCAGCGTCGTCGAGCAGCTCCAGCGCGATGCGTACTTTCCCATCGAGGTTGCTCCCCAGCGCGAACGCTTTAGCGTGGCGAGCCTCGCGCGCACGCCTCTCCGCTCGCGCGGCGTCCCCGGACGTGACCTCGTCGCCTTCACCCAGCAGCTTGCCACCCTCCTCGAGGCCGGCCTGCCCCTCGATCGCGCCCTCGGCATCCAGGAAGGCCTCACCGCGAACGCCCGCCTCCGTGCCATCACCGAGGACGTGCGAAAGAGCGTCCGCGGAGGAACGTCCCTCGGCGAGGCTCTCGCCAAGCATCACCCTCGTCCATTTTCGCGCCT
>DATGCY010000523.1:0-3538 GCA_035311385.1 Candidatus Methylomirabilota bacterium | reverse complement strand
CGAAGCCAGGGGCTCCTCCTGACCATGTAAGGCTGGTCCTCACCCTCGACCTTCGCCGTGCCTTGGCCGAACAGCTGAGTGCGACGGCGATTCGGTCCGGTAGAAATCTCGAAGCCGTGGTGATCGACATGCTCGAGAGCGAGGCGCAACGATGACGGAGGCCGCCGATCGTTCGGCCCCTGCGACTCCAAGGGGTGCGGGAAGTCCGGCGAGAAGCGCGGATCGTGCCCCGGCAGACTGGGAACTGCCTATGCCAACGATGTACACGGACGAGAGACTCGCCGTGACGACGGAATCAGACGATGAGCGACGCAAGGCAATCAGAGACGCCGTCGAGAAGTGCGCGGAAACAGTGAATCGAGGGATGCTCTCTCTGCTCGCCGTCGCGCTCTTCTGCCTGCTGACCACATTCGGAGGCGCTGATCGTTCTTTGGTGGCGTCGGACGCTTCGATCAGGCTTCCCTTCGCGGAGGTACCTATTTCCTTCGTCGGATTTCTCGTTGTCGCTCCCCTCTTGCTGATCGTTCTGACGGTCTATCTCCATGTGTTCTATGGCTACTGGCGACAGCTCGACACGATCCGGCTGGCGCAGGGCCTGACGGAAACCTATCCGACGCTCTTCGGCATTGATCGAAAGATCGCCCACCTGCTCACCGCCTTCATCTTCTACTGGCTGACTCCACTGGTCATCGCCGCCATCGCATGGAAAGCACTGGCGCGATATGAGTGGGGTCTGTCTCTCATTCTTTTGACATTTCTTGTCACCGTCGGCCTTGTGATGCTGCAGGCCGTCCGCCTCGGGCCAGGAAGACCGAGGCGGATCTTGATCACTTTTGTCGGAGCCCTCGGGATCCTGATGCTCGCGGCGGCGTCAACCGGTGTATTGAGCAGAGGCTTCTTGCAGCGGCGACTGAGTCTTCCCGGAGCGGACCTCACCACGGTGGACCTTCGATGGGCGAACCTCCAAGGAGCGAATCTGGTCGGGGCGGACCTCACCAACGTAGACCTCCAAGGAGCGAGCCTCACCAAGGCGAGCCTCGCCCGGGCGAAGCTCACCGGTGCCGACCTCCGCGGCGTGAACCTCGCCGGAGCGGATTTCACTCGAGCGGACCTTACGAAGGCGAGGCTCGTCGGGGCTACCCTGACCCGGGCGAGCCTCACCAGAGCAGACCTCCCCCTGGCGGATCTCGCGAGGGCGAACCTCACTGCGGTGAACCTCGCCGAGGCGGACCTCGTCAGGGCGAACCTGCACCGGGCGGACCTCCCCCGGGCGGACCTCGCCGAGGCGAACCTCGACCGGGCGAACCTCGCCGAAGCAGACCTCACCGCCGCGAAGCTCACCGCGGCGAGCCTCGCCTCGGCGGTCCTCACCGACGCGGTCCTTACGGAGGCCGACCTCACCAGGGCGAACCTCACCGCGGCCAACCTCACCGGAGCGAATCTCACGAAGGCGAACTTCACCAAGGCGAACCTCACCAAGGCAAACCTGTCCGAAACGAAGGGGCTCACGTGTGATCAGGTCCGCGATGCCATCACAGACAACGACACGAAGCTGCCGACAGGTCTGAATTGCACCAAGAACTGACCCACCGGAGAGATACGCGCCCTTGCGTGCATCGCGGCGCTATATCCGACGATGGACGCCCTCGATGAAATAGGCACTCACCAGTGGCTTTGACAACGGCCACGCGCGGGCGTAGCGTGCGGCCACGCGGCGGTGCCCGACGCACCCCCGGCTCCCGTCCCGACCCGCCCTGACCGAGGAGGAGGGTTGCGATGATGACCCACAAGCTCATCTCGGCCGATTCCCACATCGTCGAGCCACCGGATCTGTACACCAAACGGATCGAGCCGCGGTTCCGGGACCGGGCGCCGCGCCTCGAGCGTCTGGAGACGCCCACGGGGCGCAAGTTCGACGCCTGGGTCATCGACGGTCAAGCCGCCGGCACCCTGGGCGCGGTGATCCAGGCCGGGCAGCGGTTCGAGGATCCCTCGCAGATCGACTTCCTCGGCACCTGGGAGGACGTCCGGCTCGGCGCCTACGATCCGCAGGTGATGGTCAAGGAGAACGAGATCGACGGCGTGTGGGGGGCGTGCCTGCAGCCGAGCCAGGGCCTCTTCTGGTACCGCATCCCGGACAGCGCCATGCTCTCGGCCATCTGCCGCGTCTACAACGATTGGATCGCGGAGTTCTGCAGCCCCTTCGCGGATCGGCTCAAGGGCATTGCCATGCTCAACGTGGATGACGTCGAGGAGGCCTCGCAGGAGCTCGAGCGCTGCGCCAAGCTCGGGCTGGTCGGCGCCTTCATTCCGGTCGCCCCCCTGCCCGAACGCCCCTACCGCCACCCGATCTATGATCGCCTCTGGTGGACGGCGCAGGATCTGGGGCTGCCACTCCTGCTGCACATCGGCACGCCCCGCGGCGGCGTCCCTGGCTGCGAGTTCACCATGGACCTCGGCGAGCTCACCGGGGCCGGTCGGTCCACGACCGACTACTGGGTGCGCTACTCACTCGGCGCGATGCTCTTCGCGGGTGTCTTCGATCGCTATCCGAAGCTCCGGGTCGGCTCGGTCGAGCACGAGGCCGCGTGGATCCCTCATTGGCTGAAGCAGATGGACTTCACGTACCGGGAGCGGCCCGTATTCACGAAGGGTTGGAAGTCGAAGGAGGGACTCCTGCCCAGCGACTACTGGCGCCGCAACATGTTCGTGGAGTTCATGGAGGACGACCTCGGCGTGCAGCTCCGCGAGGTCATCGGCGTCGATACCATGCTGTGGGGCAGCGACTTCCCCCACGCCGAGTCGACGTGGCCGAAGTCCCGGGACTTCCTGGACCGCATGTTCGAGGGGGTGCCCGAGTCGGACCTGCGCAAGATCACCGCGGAGAACGCCGCACGGCTTTTCGGCTTCGACTTGAGCTAGACGGCGGTCAGAGGCCGCGCGGGATGGGCCACGGCTTCGTGCGGGTGACCACGGCGTCCGAGCTCTCGCCGGGGGCGATGAAGTGGGTCGTCATCGATCGGGAGCGGGTGCTGATCGCCAACGTCGCGGGTGTCTATTACGCCCTGCGCGATGTCTGCGGCCACCGCGGGGCGCCCCTCTCGCGGGGTAAGCTCGCGGGCCACGAGATCGAGTGCCCGCTCCACTTCGCCCGGTTCGACGTGCGCACCGGCAAGCTGGTGAGCGGCCCTGCATCGGCCGACGTGGTCACCTACGAAGTGCGGCTGGAGGAGGATACCGTGTATGTGAGGCGCTAGTTTCGCTTCGTGATCCCCGCCTCATTCCTACCCGCAGCGGGCTCGCCCGGTTCCCTCCCGACCAAGGCCACACGACCCGCGACACCATGATGGTTGACGGGATGACAGGTCTGTGACCACAATCCGTCCGACCGATGAGCCGTCTGGCTCGCACACGTGCTCACCTCGAACACCTTGGCGGTTCTACCCCAAACTGAAAGGAGCGGATTCATGAGGAGGATCATGGTTGGGCTGCTCGTTGCCTCGCTGGTCCCAGGTATCGCGCTTGCGGCCGGTGCCCG
>DATGCY010000522.1:0-2635 GCA_035311385.1 Candidatus Methylomirabilota bacterium | reverse complement strand
GAGAAAGCCGTCGAGATCGACGCCGTAGACGAGGTCCGCTTCCCGGGGCGGCCAGAGCGCGACGCCTGCGTTGTAGAGCCAGCGATCGAGGGTGTGAAAGCCGGTGCGGACGCGCAGCGGTCGGACGTCGAGCCGGTGCCCGAGCGCCTCGAGCCCTCGCCGCAGTCCCGCGATGCCGACGAAGGTGCCACTCCCCTCCCGCGCATTGGCCGGAGTGGAGGAGAGGACGGCGATGCGCAGAGACTACTTTCCTTTGAAGACCGGCTTGCGCTTCTCGAGGAAGGCCCGCGTGCCTTCCGCATAGTCGTGGCTGTTGAAGGTCTCGATCCCCATCTCGAAGAGCGTCCGGCGATGCGTCTCGTTGACGCCTTCGAAGATGGCCTGCACCTGCGCCTTGGTCCCACGGATGGACAGGGGCGCATTTTCGGCCACGGTGCGGAGGTAGTCGTAAGTGAAGGCCTCGAGCTCGGAGGGGGGAAGGAGGCGCTGGATGAAGCCGATGCGCAGCGCTTCCGGGGCATCGAGGGTGCGGGCGGAGTAGAGGATGTCCTTGGCGTAGGCGGGACCGACCAGGTCCACGAGTTGATGCACGGGGTCCAGTCCGTAGATGATGCTGAGCTTGGCGGCGGGAATGCCGAACTTGGATCCGCCGGCGGCGAAGCGGAGATCGCAGGCCATGGCCAGGGCCATGGCTCCGCCCATGCAAAAGCCGAACACCATGGCCACCGTGGGCTTGGGACAGAGCCGGATCGCGGTGTAGGCGGCCTCGGTCTTCTTGTTGTAGGCGAGTGCCGTCTCGGTGTCCTTACGGTTCTCCTTGAACTCGGAGATGTCCGCGCCGGACGCGAAGGCATCGCGGCCTGCCCCGCGGTAGACAACGGCCCGCACCGCATCGTCCTTGGACAAGCCCTCGGTGACGTCGGCGATCTCGCCCCACATGGCGAGGCTGACCGCGTTGCGCATCTTGGGCCGGTTGAAGATGACCGTGGCGATGCCGCCGTCACGCTCCACCAGGATCTCGTCGCTCATGCCTGCCTCCTCGGATGCCGATCTGGTCGTCGCCGAGGTCCGGTGGACGTCGTCGACGTGGCAGGTATCGTACCCGATCTGTCATCGCCGTCGCCCAACTTCGGCGTCGTGGTGGCTCAAAGCTTGGGCCTGGCCTGTATCGTCTGGGATACTCGGCGATGATGCGCACCGATGCCCGAGGCCGCGCATGCTGGCTGTTGATCTTGGCCTTCCTTGCCGCCGGCCTCGGGCCGTCGGCCGTCGCCCGGAGCGAGCCGCCGGAGTCCGGCTGGCACGTGTATTTCTCGCCAAATCACGGGGCGACCGCGGCCGTGGTCGAGGCTCTCGATGCGGCCCGGAGGAGCGTCCTCGTGCAGGCCTACTCCTTCACCTCCGCGCCCATCGCCAGGGCCCTCGCCCTCGCCCACGCCCGGGGCGTCGACGTCCAGGTGATCCTGGATCGCCGGGAGACGGGCGCGAAGTATTCCTCCGCGGACTTCCTCGCCCACGCGGGCATCGCCACCCTGATCGACGGCGCCCACGCGATCGCCCACAACAAGGTCATGGTCATCGACGGCGAGACGGTGATCACCGGATCCTTCAACTTCACCACGGCGGCGGAGCGGCAAAACGCCGAGAACCTGCTCGTCGTTCGGGACCGTGCGCTGGCCGCCCGCTACGTCGACAACTGGCGCGCGCACGCGGAGCACTCCTCGCGCTACGCCGGCCGCTGAGCTGTAGGGTCTGCTCGATCTGAGGAGGGGACATGGTGGCGGCGGGAGGACTCGAACCTCCGACACGGGGCTTATGAGACCCCTGCTCTGCCACCTGAGCTACGCCGCCGCGCCGGTGGACCGAGCAGGAAAGTTACAGGGTTAGATGGCGGGAGTCAAGCGAACCGGAGCAGCTTCCTGAGCGAGGATACCGGAAATTGACCCCTTTAAGGGATGATCTTGCCGGTTTGCGTTGCGAGTTGCTTCGCTCGGAGTGCCTTGAACTCCGCGGTGAGATAGACGACCCCGCCGTCATCGTTCTTCGTCGTGCAGGGATCCCGCCGAAGCGTGCGCGCCATGCCTTCCCCGAGCTCGCCGAGCCCCTCGGTGGGCTCGGTCGTCGATTCCGCCCGTGACCGTTCGACTAACAGACGACGACCACCGGGAAAGGAGTTCCCATGCGCTACATCATGTTCGTCTGCGCCGATCCCGCCGGCGAGTCCTTCGATCCTGCCTTGGACAACATCGAGGAATGGGTCTCCACCAACGACAAGAGTGGTCGGCGAATCATCGGCCACCGTCTGGCCGGTCTTGCCACCGCGAAGACGGTCCGGGTGCGCGGCAATCGCCTCCTCATCACGGACGGCCCCTTCGCGGAAACGAAGGAATGGATTGCCGGATTCGACTTGCTCGAGTGCGCCGGACTGGATGAGGCCATCGAGATCGCGTCGAAGCATCCCATGGCCCGCTTCGGTCGGATCGAGGTCAGGCCATTGTGGACGGGCGATTGAGCGCTCAGGTCGGTCGGCCGCCGCCACCCTCGCGAGGGCGCACGTCGTCCACCCGCCGTCCGCTCGAACCCCGCCGTGCCCCCGCGCGCCCGTCGGAGCTCTGCCTCCGAAAATCGGGTTGAC
>DATGCY010000521.1:0-9864 GCA_035311385.1 Candidatus Methylomirabilota bacterium | reverse complement strand
CGCGGAGGGCCTTGCGATCCAGCACGTCGCCGTACACGGCGCCGCTCAGCACTCCCGAGAGGATGTCCACGAGGACGCCGAGGCCGTAGCCCTTGTGCCCGCCCAGCTCGCGGCTGCCCCCGAGCGGCGAGAGGAGCCGCGAGGCGAGAACCTTCTTCGGATCGCTGGTCGGACGCGCCTGCTCGTCGAGGCCCCAGCCTTCGGGAATGGGCTTGTCCCAGCGCACGGCGATGCTGAGCTTGCCCACGGCTACCGTGGTCGTCGCCATGTCGAGCACGTACGGCTCGCGGCTCTTCGACGGGGCGGCCACGCTGATGGGATTGGTGCCCATCATGGGTTTGCGCCCGAAGGTGGGGGCCATGGCCACGAAGGGGGAGTTGGTGAAGGCGAGCCCGATCATCCCGCGCTCGAGGGCCATCATGGAGTAGTTGGCGCAGGCCCCGAAGTGATTGGAGTTGCGGACGGCCACGATGCCCATGCCGAAGGTGGCGGCTTTGGCGATGGCGAGCTCCATGGCCATCGCGCTCGCCGGATGGCCCAGGCCCTTCTGCCCGTCCACCAGTCCGGTGGCCAGATCGTCGCGCACCAGCGTGGGCTCCGCGGCGGGATCGATGAAGCCCAGGTCCGTCCACTCCACGTACTTGGGCAGCATGCCGATGCCGTGCGAGTCGACGCCGCGCAGGTCGGTGCGGACCATGAAGTCGGCGGAGAGGCGGGCGTTCTTCGGCGCCATCTTCATGGCCTCCAGCACGGAGGCGATGAAGTCCGCGAGCCGCTCGTGTTTGACGATGACAGGAGCATCGGCCATCTCGTGTCCTTTCTAGGCGGGCAGTCCGGTGATCTTGATGCCGGAGTTCTTGAGCTTGTAACGGCGGTTGATGGTGGCGAGCACGGCCGTGATGCCCTCCAGCGGCCCCGCATTGGTCAGCGCTCCCACATCGACGGCGCGCAGGCCCATGCTCTGGCCGAGTTCGCCCGCGACCTTCTTGGCCTCGGCGTCTCCGCCACAGAGGAGGAGGTCGCACTCAATGGCGTGCTCGGTGGCCGAAAGCTCATGGGCAGCGATGTGGTGGAAGGAGGCGACCACTCGCGCCTCCGATCCCAGTAGATCCTGGACTTCCTCGGCCGCCGAGCCCTGGGGCGGTGGAGTGAAGAGACGCCCGCCGCCGAAGGTGAGCGGCACCACCGTGCTGATGACGACCTTACCGCGGCAGGCCTCCCTGAGCGGCACGAGAGTCGCGGCCAGGCCGGCGGCGGGAAGGGTGAGGACGACCACGGGCGCTGCCGTAGCGGCGTCGAGGTTCGACATCCCCGTGATGGAGGTCCCGTCCGCTGGGGGCGAGAGCTCCGCGGCCTTGGCGCGCGCACGCTCCGCGTCGCGTGAGCCGATGATCACCTGATGACCGGCCATCGCCCAGCGCTGGGCCAGGCCTGCGCCTTCCTTCCCGGTGCCTCCAAGGATGGCTATGAGCATCGATCGCCTCGATCTGGACGAGCGGCTGAAGCGGCCGTTCCCCAGTGATGAGGACGCCGCGTGATGGACGGAAGAAACCCTGCCACTACCGGAAGAGATCTCGGGCGGGGTCGCGCAGGAGGGAGCGGCTGCTGCTCTCGCCACGCGGCCAGTCGAGCCCGCGGATGATAGCTACGGGAATGCGGTCGAGCTTGCCCATGATGGGTTCAGCCGCCGAGGACAGCTCATCGGCGATGGCGAGAATGGTCGCCTGCAGCACGTGGCCGGCGGGGTCCTTCTCGCCCAGGTAGCTTTTGAGCGGCTCGAGCCCGGCTACCCCGATGGCGACGTTCGTGAGCCCCTCGCGCCATGGCCGTCCGAAGGTGTCCGCGATGATGATGCCGAGATCGTGGCCAGTCAGGGCGCGCAGCCCATCGCGCAAACTCCGCGCGGAGCGGTCCGAGTCCTCGGGAAGGAGACAGGCGGTCTCTGCATCCACGTTGGACTGATCCACTCCCGCGTTCGCGCAGACGAGTCCGTGATGCGTCTCCACGATGAGCACGCCCTTGTCCTTGCGCACCACGCGCCGACTCTCGCGCAGAATGACCTCGATGAGGCGAGGATCGCGGCCAATCTCCTCCGCCAGCCTGAGCGTCTCGGAGGACGGGGTGACGTCGCCGAGGCGGACAATGCGCCCTTCCGTCTTGGAGACGATCTTCTGGCTCACCACGAGGAGATCGCCCGCGAGGAGCGCCGTCCCCTGCGCGCGCGCGGCATCCGCGATGAGGCGAGCCAGATCCTGCCCCGCGCCGATCTCAGGCAGGCCCTCGATGCCGATGACCTCATAGCGAGGAGGCATCCTCACCCTCCCGCGCGTTCCGCCAGCCGCGCCGGCACCCCCAGGTCCACGAGGAGGCGAGCGCTGCGCGTGGTGGCCCCGTGCTCGAGGAGAAGTCGAAGATCCTCGGGAGCGTCGATGTCGAGCCCGATGCCGGGGAGTCGCACCACCACCGGACTCAGCCCGGCGCTCCGCGCGGCGAGGAGATGATTGTCGAAGGACGGCTCGCCGAACTTGAGCGGGAGGATATCGGGCGGGGCGAGCAGCGCCGCATTGGTGCCGAAGCCCGAGAGCGACGGCACGAAGGCGACGCCGGGCCCCCGAGGAAGAGCGGCGGCGAGAGTCGCCACTTCCTCGGCGGTGGTGCACGGGACGTCCCCGGGAATGGTCAGGAACCGCGTCGCCCTCCGCGCGAGGGCGGCCTGCTGCGCGCGCGCGACCGCCTCCGTATGCCCGCGGTTGTCGTCCTCGCTCAGGATATCCACGCCATGGCGGCAGGCAAGCGCCTGCACCGAAGGGTCGCGCGTCACCACCAACACGGCCCCGAGTCGCGCGCAGACGAGCGCCTCGAGCACGTCTTCCAGCATGGTGCGGGCTAGTTCGCCCCGCTCGAGCGGAGAGAGAAAGGACATGAGGCGCTGCTTGGCATTGACGAGATCTTTCACGGGCACCGCGACTACGGTACTCATGCGAGCGCCGCCGCGAGCACGCGCTCGGCGAGGGCGACCTCCTCCTGGAGACCGCGCATGACAATGTCCGCCACGATGGGCCGCACGCCGTTCGCCTCGAAGCGTGGAGCGAGCCCGGCGTCGATCTGGTCGATGACGAGCAGATCGAGCCAAGGCGCGTAGGCAGCCGCCACCCCGAGGGCGGAGACCTCGAGGCCGCGCATGGCCATGAGCCTTCCCGCGGGCCCGGACACAGCGGCGCCGCCGATGATCGGGCTCACGGCAAGGACGGTCGCCCGGGACGCCTCGAGGGTGTCCGCGATGCCGGGAACGGCGAGGATCGGCCCGATGGATGTCACGGGGTTCGAGGGGCACACGATGACGGCATCTGCCTCGAGAATGGCCTCGAGTAGTCCCGGAGCGGGCGCGGCCGCAGCGGCGCCCGTGTACTCGACCTCGCGCACCTCGACCTGGGTCTTCTCGCGCACGAAGTACTCCTGAAAGGTGAGCCAGCCGTCGGAGCCAAGGAGGCGGGTCCGCACCGGCTGATCCGACATGGGTCGCACGCGGTGCCGCGCCCCGAGATCGCTGGCTAGGCGAGCGGTGACCTCGCTCAGCGTCACGCCCTCGGCGAGGAGTCGCGTGCGGTGAAGGTGGGTGGCGAGATCACGGTCGCCGAGATTGAACCACGTGGGCTCGCCGAAGCGGACCATCTCGCCCAGGGTGCGAAAGCTCTCGTCGCGCAGGCCCCAGCCGCGCTCCTCGTCGATGAGCCCGGCCAGGGTGTAGCAGATGGTGTCGAGATCGGGGGAGATGTGCAGCCCCCAGATCTCCGCATCGTCGCCCGTGTTGCCGATGATACTGAGTGCGCCCGGCTCCACGAGCGCGTCCAGGCCTCTCAGGAGCTTGGCGGCGCCGGTGCCACCGGCGAGGGCAACGAGGCGCATGACCCGAGGTTCAGCGGAGGGCGGGTGAGGCTCGGCGGTCGCGGCCCCGCCCCACCGCGCTCCACAGGGCGCTGCCGCCGCGCCAGCCGAAGAGACCGATGCCCGGACGTCTTTTCAACTCCCTGGGCAGCTCGACTTCAGGGACGGGGATGAAGCCGAAGCGTACCCACACGCGATCGAGGCTCTGCGGTCGCGTGAAGACCGTCTCGATCTTCTCGCCCTCGGCCCAGGCGAGGGCGAGCGAGACGAGGCCGGCGGCGGCATCCACCGTCGACTCAGAATCCACCCCCGGCGGGCTCGCCACGGCGGGCCCGTGCAACAGCACCGTCCGTCCCGCGCGCTCCAGCAGGAGGGCACCCACGAGCGCGTCCTCGTGCCACGCGCCCCAGCCCGCCGCCACGTCACCAGAGGGCGGCGCCCAGGCTCCCACGAAGGTGAAGAGCTCGCGCGCCTCCTGTCCCGGATCCTCGAGAGGGCGGAAGGCGAGGCCTTCCCAGCTCCTACTTCTTTCCAAGCACCGCGTCCTTCAGGCTCTTGGCCAGGCGGAACTTCACCACGCGCTTGGCGGGAATCTTGATCGGCTCGCCCGTCTGCGGATTGCGGCCCATGCGGGCCTTGCGGTTGGCGAGCACCAGGCGCCCGAAGTGCGGTAGCACGAAGACGTTCTTGGCTTCCTTGATGGCGAGCGCCTCGAGCTGCTCGAAGAGCTCCACCACCTGCTTCTTGGCGAGACCGCTCTTCTGGGAGAGATGAGCGATGGTGGCGGACTTGGTCATGGGTTTTGCCATTCGGTGATCCTCCGTCGCAGGGGTTGAGGTTGAACGATACGGCCACTGCGGAAAACAGCGGTCGTCAGGAACAAGGCCGGATTGTAACTCAGCCCTCCGCCCTCGTAAACACAAGCCTCAGGAGAAGCTAGGAGCGGCTGGGCGCCTCCGCCTTGGTGGGATGAAGGAAGCGGAACTCGCCCGAAGTGGAGAGCGCGCGATAGGAGCCGAAGCGGGCCGCGGCATCCGTGACGTGGTCGAGGGGGGAGTCCTCGTCGTCCTGCGGCGAGGCGTAGACCTTGACGAGCTCGTAGGTGGTGGTGCGGCGCGCAGGCGTGCGGCCCGCCTCGCGGATGAGACGACGCAGCTCCGCGGGCGGCACGAGCTGACCGAAGCCCGCCCCCGCTGAGGTGGAGATGGACTCGTTGATGAGCGTGCCGCCCACGTCATTGGCGCCGGCGGTGAGCAGATATTGCGCCATCTTCGGTCCTTCCTTTACCCACGACGACTGGATATTGCGGAAGCTGGGGCCGAGGAGGAGCCGGGCGAGGGCGTGCATCTTGATCACCTCGACACCCGTCGCGCCCTCACGCACGCCGGGGACGAGGCCCTTGCGGTACATGGGCGCCTCGTGGTGGATGAGGGAGAGCGGGACGAACTCCGTGAAGCCGCCGGTCTGCCGCTGGATCTGGCGCAGGAGGTCCATGTGGCGCACCCAGTGGGCGGGCGTCTCCACGTGGCCGTACATGATGGTGGAGGTGGTTTGGATGCCGAGAGCGTGAGCGGAGGTGATGACCTCGATCCACTGGTCCACCGTGATGCGTCCCCGCGCGATACGGTCGCGCACCTCCTGGTCGAGGATCTCCGCGGAGGTGCCGGGCAGGGTACCCAGCCCCGCCGCGCGCAACGTCTTCAGGTACTCGGGGATCGGCAGTCCCGAGCGCGTGGAGCCATAAAGGACCTCCTCCGGAGAGAAGGCATGGAGGTGCATCTCGGGCACCGCGGCCTTGATGGCGCGGCAGAGGTCGACATAGTAGGAACCGTCGAGCTTGGGGGGCAGGCCCGCCTGGATGCACACCTCGGTGGCGCCCATCTCCCACGCCTCCACGGCGCGCCGCACCACCTCATTGAGGGGCAGGAAGTAGCCTTCCTCCTCGCGGTGGTCACGGCTGAAGGCGCAGAAGGTGCAATGCTTGATGCAGACGTTGGTGAAATTGATGTTGCGGTTCACCACGTAGGTCACGATGTCGCCGGCCTGCCGGCGGCGCATCTCGTCGGCCACCAGGGCGAGCGCGTGCAGTTCGCGGCCCTGCACCTCAGTGAGCCGGATGCCGTCGTCCACCGTGAGCTCGCCGCCCTCGAGGGCGCGGCCGAGGATCCGCCGCACATCGGCGTCGATCCAGTCCAGGTTGATGGGGCTGCCGCCGTTCAGTTCCACGTTCGCCACCTTTCGAGATCACCACGTACGAGGCCCTGCGCGTCGATGAGGTGCTGCACCCTTGAGCGCAGGCGCTCGTCGACGAACTCGGGACGCCTAGCATACTCGGGATAGACGGCCAGCCGCTCGCGAAGCTCGAGCCCTGCGCCTTCGGTAGCGCGCCGGAGGGCGGTGAGCCCCGGCCACGGCCGCTCGGGGTTGATGTGGTCGGGAGTGAGCGGGGAGATGCCGCCCCAGTCGTTGATGCCCGACGCGGGGAGCCGTGCGAAGTCCGCGTCGGAGAGGTTCGGCGGCACCTGGATGTTCATCTCGGAACCGAGGAGCAGGCGCGCGACCGCCGCCGTACGGAGTAGATCGCCCATGGACGGCTCCGTGTGGCCTTCCATGGGAATGCCCGGCTTGCGCCGGAAGTTCTGGACGATCACTTCCTGGATGTGGCCGTAGCGCTCATGGAGATCACGGATGGCCACCAGCGCATCGACGCGCTCGGCGTGAGTTTCGCCGATCCCGATGAGAATCCCCGTGGTGAAAGGGATGGCGAGCTTGCCGGCCAGGGCGATCGTCCGCAGGCGATGAGATGGCACCTTGTCGGGCGCGCGGTCGTGGGCCCGGCCTGGGCCGAGGAGCCGGTCTGACAGGGTCTCGAGCATGATGCCCATGCTCACGTTGACCTCGCGCAACGCGGCGAGATCGCGCTCGCCCATGAGGCCCGGATTCGCGTGGGGAAGGAGGGTGGTCTCCGCGGCGACAAGCGCGGCGACCTCTCGCAGATAGCCGAGGGTGGTCCGGTGTCCCCTGCGTCCGAGGAACTCGCGGTATTCGGGGAAGATCGCCTCGGGACGGTCGCCCAGCGAGAAGAGCGCCTCCTTGGCGCCCAGGCGCTCACCCGCCCGCGCCAAGGCCAGCACCTGCTCCGGCGTCATGGTGAGCGCTCCCGGATCGCCAGGATCGCGCCTGAACGTGCAGTACCCGCAGTAGTCGCGGCAGAGGTTGGTCAAAGGGATGAAGATCTTGGCCGAAAAGGTCATGCGCCGCCCGTGCCCCTCGTCCCTCGCGGAGGTGGCCGCCTCCAGCAGATCGGGCAGGAGTGCGTCGTCTCCCTCGAGCAGCGCCACTGCCTCCTCGGGGGAGAGCATGGCCCCGCCTGCCGCGCGCTCGAGGGCGGCTAGCTCGCGTAGCGCCACTGGAGCACCTTGCCGGGACGGACCTTGATCATCGTGCCCTGCTCGCGTGAGAGGCCCAAGCCGACGTACTGGGGATACTTGGCCACGAGAAGATCCACCGCCTTCGCGAAGTCGCCGCCCGCGGTGAGGACCTCGGCGACGCCCTGGATGATGACCCAGCGCAGGCGCCGCCAGTCTTCCTCGTACTGGTCGATCACCACCGACACCTTGGGATTTTCGCGGATGTTGCGCACTCGCCTGAGCTGGCCCGCGCGCTTGGGCTTGGCGTCGACGGCCGAGAGAAGCGCTTCACCATCCCAGGCGTAGCAGATGGGCACCACGAGTGGCTGGCCCGATCCGTCAGCGGTGGCGAGCCGCCCCACGCGCCCGGAGGCGATGAAGTCCACCACCTCGGCCGACAGCCCGGACATGCCCGAGGTCAGCTCCGGCTCGAGCCGCCGCGCAGGCGGGGCCGGACATCCTCGGCGAAACGCTCCATGATGGTGAGGAAGCCGCGGGCGTCCTGCGCCACCGGATCGAAGACGAAGTGGCCGACGCCCAGCGCCTGATAGGTCTTGATGTCACCTATCACCTCGGCGGCCGTCCCGCGGAAGAGCGTGCGGTCTCCTCCCGAGGGTTTGGCGCGCTTGGGCACGACTTCGAGCGGACACCGGAAAGACAGGGTGATCGATTCGGGATCGCGTCCCGCCTTCTTGGCCCAGTCGTGGATGATGGCGACCTTGTCGCGAAACTCCTCGGGCAGGAGCATGGCGGGCGGGCGGAGGCCGATGGGATGCCAGCCGTCGGAGACCTCGCCGGCGCGGCGGAGTGCCACGTCGGTGTGGCCGCCCGTCCAGACCGGGATGCCGCCTTTCTGCCGGGGCTTGGGCATGGCGCTCACAGGCCCCATGCGATAGACGCTGCCCTGCCAGTCAACTGGCTCCTTCGTCCAGCACGCACGCATGAGGGCGATGTACTCGTCGGTAACTGGCCCTCGCCGCTCGAACGGCTCCGCGTGGAGCGCCTCGAACTCTTCCTTGAACCAGCCCACGCCCGCCCCGAGAATGACCCGGCCGCCCGAGAGCACATCGAGGGTAGCGAGCATCTTCGCCGTCACCACGGGATTCCGGTAGGGAATGACCAGCACGCTAGTGCCGAGCTTGACCCGCGAGGTCTCGCCCGCGAGATAGCTCATGAGCGTCAGCGGCTCGAGATAGCCGGCTGTCCAATCCCCCGCGAACTTCCCCGTCGTCGCATAGGGATAGGGAGTGCTCTGGGTGGTGGGAATGACCACGTGATCGGTCACGAAGATCGAGGAGTAGCGAAGCTCGTCGGCCTTGCGGGCGAGCTTGACCAGGATGTCGGGAACGGCGAGAGAGCCGCGGCCCGGAAATGCGAAACCGAAGTCCATGGCGGGGGTCATATTGCTCGTCCCTCCCTGGCCTGTCAAGGCAAGCAGGCCGCCGTTCGGAAAGGGACATGTCCGGCCCGCCGACGGCTCACTGTCAGGATTTCGGGTGAATTTGCGTGTGTCTCCAACTCGAGGTCGATCTCAGGGTTGGCCAACTAAGAGCCTGAAAAGGTGATGGAACACTGATATTGAAAAAGTCAAGGTATTCCCTGGTGTCAGTGTGGTGACGCTTGGGGCTCCCTGTGCTAGCTTGGGAATAGCACGATGCGTCTCTCCTACAAGATCTTCGTCACGACGGCCCTGCTGATTCTCGCGTTGGCGGGAGTGGGAACGTGGAGTCTTCTCGCCATTAGTCGCCTCGTCGACGTGAACCGGGCAATCGCCACGCAGTCCGTTCCGGCGTTGCGCATGGCTACGTCGCTCCGCGAGCAGTTGAGTGGCCTCACGCGCACCGAGGACGACGGAGGGCCTGCGGCATCCGAGCCGGCCCAGAAAGCCTGGAACGACAGGGCCTCGCGCATGGCCACGGATCTGGGGTTGCTCCCCACCTTCCTCGGCACCGAGGAGGAGCGCTCGCAGCATCAGGAGGCTCTGGCCGCCTTCACGACCTACCGAAGGTTGGTGACGCAGGCCCCGGGGCTCAGTGCGGAGCGACGCTTCGCCGCGGAGCGCATGGGCGCCCACCTCGACCGAATGCTGGGTGCCACCTACGGGGCTCTCGAGGATGCCCAGCTGGAAGCGCGCGAGCTCGAAGCGCACACCTGGAACACGGTGTTTTGGGCGCTCCTCGCGAGCCTCGCCGCCGCCCTCACCACCGCCGGCTTGCTCATCGCGCATCTCACCCGCTCCCTGCGTCGGCTCTCCGTGGCCACCGGCCAACTCGCCGATGGTGTCTTTACGGAGCCGCTGCCCGTGACTAGCCGCGATGAGATCGGCGGGCTCGCGCGGTCCTTCAATCGAATGGCCGATCGGCTGCGCGAGGTGGACCGCCTGAAGGAGGAGCTCTTCTCGCACATCTCCCACGAGCTCCGCACGCCGCTGACCTCCGTCAAGGAAGCGACCCACCTGCTCCTGGATGGAGTACCGGGCCCGCTCACGCCCAAGCAGAGCCGGCTCGTGGGCATCATCGCCGCCAGCTCGGATCGGCTTCTCGGCCTGGTGAGCCAAGTCCTCGAGCTC
>DATGCY010000520.1:0-3677 GCA_035311385.1 Candidatus Methylomirabilota bacterium | reverse complement strand
GCGATGACGACGAGAGCGATGGCAATGACGGTCAGGATGATCTTGCTGTAGCGGTCGACGATCACGGTTCCCCCTCCTGGGTTGGTCGTTGAGGGCCGACGAGACTCGGTGATGAGGCCCCGCGCATAGGACGCGCCCGATGGCCGTGCGATGTCAAGGGAAGAATTGAATCCATGCCGGCGGGCGCGCTTGACAATGCGACGGGCGCTGCCGCAGTCTGGCCCCCACTACCGAGCGGCGCCCTCCGTGCGGGCGCGCAGAGAGAGAGGGGATGCAATGAGGCAGAGTGGTTCTCGGTCGATCCTCCGCGCGGTCCTGATCGCAGTGCTGACTACGGTGGTTCTCTTGGCCGGCGCCGGCGCGTTTGTGGCCCAGGCCGCCGATCCCATCAAAATCGGCTTCGGCATGGCCCTCACGGGCGGGCTCTCCGCCAATGGCAAGCCGGCCCTGCTCGCCGTCCAGATCTGGAAGGACGACATCAACAAGAAGGGTGGACTGCTCGGACGGCCCGTCGAGCTCATCTTCTACGACGACCAGACCAATCCGGCCACCGTGCCCGGCATCTACACCAAGCTCCTCGACGTGGACAAGGTCAACCTCATCATCTCCGGCTACGGGACCAATCTCATTGCCCCGCTGCTGCCCATCGCCATGGAGCGCAAGCTCACCCTCATGGGCATGTTCGGGCTGGCCAACAACGAGAAGTACCAGTACCCGAACTACTTCCAGATCCAGCCGGCGGGACCGGATCCTCAAATCAGCACGGCCATCGGCTTCTTCGAGCTGGCCGCCAAGCAGAACCCCAAACCGCAGACGGTGGCCCTGGTGGGAGCGGACGCCGAGTATCCCCAGAACGCACTGGTAGGCGCGCGGGAACTCGTCAAGAAGTTCGGCTTCAAGACCGTCTACGACAAGACGTATCCGCCCAACACCGTCGACTACACGCCCATCGTGCGGGCCATCAAGGCCACCAACGCAGACATTGTGTTCGTGGCTTCCTATCCTCCGGACTCGGTGGGCATGCTGCGCGCCGCCCACGAGGTTGGGCTCCAGCCCAAGATCTTCGGCGGGGGCATGGTCGGCCTGATGTTCACCACTTTCTTGACGAGTCTCGGACCCATGCTGAACGGCGTGGTGAACTACGACTTCTGGGCGCCCGAGCCCGCGTTCATGGCCATGCCCGGCATCAAGGAATTCTTCAAGGAATATCAGGCGCGGGCGGAGAAAGCCGGGGTCGATCCGCTCGGCTACTATCTCCCCCCCTACTCCTACGCGCTCATGCAGGTGCTCGGTCAGGCCGTGGAAGGGACCAAGGGGCTCGACCAGCAGAAGATCGCCGACTACATCCGGGCCAACGAGTTCAGCACCATCGTGGGCAAGATCAAGTTCGGGAAGAACGGCGAGTGGGCGACCGGGCGCACCCTCATGGTGCAGTATCAGAAGATCCAGGGCACGAGCATCGAGCAGTTCCGCGGGCCGGGCAAGAAAGTCGTCCTCTGGCCCGACGAGTTCAAGTCCGGCACCATCATCTATCCCTATGCCTCCGCGCTGAAATAGCCCGCGCCGCGTGTTTGCCTGGGACCTGCTGGCGAACGCCATCGTCGCCGGCCTTCTGCTCGGCGGCGTCTACGCGGCGGTCAGTCTCGGCGTCTCCGTCATCTTCGGCCTGCTTGACATCGCCAACATTGCGCAGCCGGCCTTCCTCATCCTGGGCGCCTACGCCGCGTATGTCATGTACTCCACCTTCGGCCTCGATCCCATCCTCGCCGGGGTCCTCTTCACGCCGGTCTTCTATCTGGTGGGGGCCGGTGTGTACCGCGTGTACTACGGCAGCTTCGAGCGGCGTGGGGAGGAGTCGCTGCGTGGGCTCGTGTTCTTCTTCGGCATCCTGTTCATCATCGAGGTGAGTCTCAGTATCAAGTTCGGCGTGGACTACCGGGTGGCGCAGCCGGGCTACGTCGGGAAGTCCATCGGACTCGGCGGCATCGGCATCGCCTACCGTCTCCTCGTGCCCTGCCTGGTCGGTCTGGCCATGACCCTGGCCCTCTACCTCTTCCTCGCGCGCACCTTCTACGGACGGGCCATCATGGCGGTGTCGCAGGATCGACTCGCCCTGCGCTTGATGGGCGCCAATCCCGTGAAGATCAAGACGGTGGCCTTCGGCATCGGCATCGCGGCGGCGAGCCTGGCCGGGGCCCTCCTCATCACCATCACGCCCGTCATCCCTTCCACCGACCGCGACTACATCGGGCGCATGTTCGCCATCACCGTCCTGGGGGGCATGGGCAGCATCGGAGGCACCCTGGTTGCCGCCATCATCCTCGGCATCGCCGAGAGCCTCATGTCCACCTTCTTCGGCCCATCATGGGCGCAGGCGGTATCCTTCGGCGTGCTCCTCGCCGCGCTGGCCATTCGGCCCGCCGGACTCTTTGGTCGCTAGATGCGGGGAACGGGACGGACGTTCCTCGTCGGCCTCGGGGTGGTGGTGGCGGGAGTACTCCTGGCCTCCCTCCGCGTCAATCCCTATCTCTACTTCGCCGGCTACGTCATCCTCCAGTACATCGTGATCGCCACCGCCTGGAACATCCTGGGCGGCTACGCGGGCTACGTGAACTTCGGCACCCCGGCTTTCTTCGCCATGGGCGCCTACACCGCCGTGTACCTCATCCAGTCGATGCGGGCGCCGCTGCCCGTGCTCATCCTGGGCGGCGGCCTCGTGTCCGCCCTCCTCGGCCTCGGCATCGGGTACCTCACCCTGCGCCTTCGCGGCGTGTTCTTCTCCATCGCCACCCTCGCCCTCTCCATCGTGCTCCAGACCATGATCATCAACTGGGAGTACGTGGGCGGCTCGCGGGGTCTCTCCGTCATCCGTCCGAGCTCGCCGCCCTTCGGCAACTACGTCACCTTCCTCTTCACGGTGATGGTGCTCCTCGCGGTGATCGCGGTGACGGCGGCGCGCTTCATCGAGCGCTCGTGGGTGGGGCGCGGGCTGGCCGCCCTCCGCGACAACGAGGAGGCCGCAGAGTGCATGGGCGTGCCGACCTTGCGCCTCAAGCTCTTCGCCACCACGGTGAGCGGCTTTCTCCTCGGCGTGGCGGGGGCGCCCTTCCCCTACTACGTCACCTTCGTGGAGCCGAACTCCGCCTTCAACCTCGACTACGCGGTGAACGCGCTGGCCATGCCCATGATAGGCGGCACCACGAGCTGGGTTGGCCCGGTGATCGGGGCCGTGCTCCTGGGCTCGGCCCAGCAGCTCGCCACCGTGACCATCTCCTCGGAGATGAACCTCTTCATCGTGGGCATCGTGCTGGTGGCCTTCGTCGTGCTCGCCCCCGAGGGCATCCTCGGCCTGGTGCGCCGCCTCCGGAGCCGCTAGAGTGGCGACCCCCCTTCTCGACGTGCAGGGAGTGATCAAGCGCTTCGGCGGGTTCACCGCCCTCAACCGCGTGAGCCTCCACGTGAATCCGGGGGAGCGCTTCGGGTTGATCGGGCCCAACGGCTCCGGCAAGACGACCCTCATCAACTGCATCTCGGGGGCCCTGGCCGCCGACGGCGGGCGCATTCTCTTCGAGGGCGCGGATCTCGCCGCCCTGCCGCCGCACCGGCGCACGCGGCTCGGCATCGTGCGGAGCTTTCAGATCCCCAAGCCCTTCACGAGCATGACCGTGCTGGAGAAC
>DATGCY010000519.1:0-2621 GCA_035311385.1 Candidatus Methylomirabilota bacterium | reverse complement strand
CGTCGCCGCCGCCGGCTACACGAGCCTCGGCTGTAGCGCGCTCCGCACCCTCGGCGGCTGGCCCATGCGCGGCGAGGATGCGGCCGCGCGGAACTGGACTCGCCTCTTGCTTCTCACTGTTCCGCTCGGACCGTGGCTGCTGACCGCCATTGGGGTGGGCATCATCGTGACCGGAGCGGTGTTCCTGCGGAAGGGATGGATCGCCGACCTCGACCACTACGTCGATCTCTCCGGGCTCGCCCCGTGGGTGAAGGTCTCGTTCTATGTCGTTGGGCGCCTCGGCATGGTGGCACGTGGCGTCGTTTGGAGCGTCATCGGCGCGTATCTCATCGTCGCCGCCATCACCGAGAATCCCAACCAGGCGCTGGCGATCCACGGGGCGCTGACCGCCCTGAAACGGCAATCGTATGGACCGTGGCTCCTCGGCACGGTGAGTGTCGGCTTCATCGCGTACGGGCTGTATGAGCTATTCGTCGCGTGGCGAAGACGCTTTCACGTCGACGTCGGTCTCGCGTAGGTAGCATGCCCACTCGGCAATACGGCCGGGGGCTGTCCACTTCTGCCCCCGGCACGTGTTGTAGCGGAGCTGCCGGTCCTGATCGACTGAATGTCGTGCGGAAGGAGTTCTAGTTCTGTCCGGTAGCGACGCATCTCACGCCAGAGCCTTCACCGCTTTGATGATCCCGTCGGGGTCTAGGCCCTGATACCCGACCTGCTGCCAGAGTCCGCCGCTGCCTTCCATGTGCGTGCCGATGTGGTCGTATCGGCCCTTGAATCCGGCCTGCAGCAGGTAGCTGCCGAATCGGCTTCCCAGGCCGGTCTTCTCGTTCCAACCTTCCGCGACGAGCACGAACGTGGTGCCGGCGAGCGTCCTCATCATGGCGGTATCCACGACGTTCACCGTCGGCTTGTTGATCAAGCCGACGGCGACGCCCTGCTCCTGCAGGCGGATCACGGCGTCGAGGGCGCGGTACACGATCTCGCCCATGGCGACGATGTAGCCGCCGCCGGTCGGTGCCGCGCGCACGATGTCATCCTTGCCCGGCTCAAACGGCTTACCCTCGTACAGTGGCTTACCGTCGTCGCCGAGGATGTCGGGGACGGGAGCACGCGTCGTAAACAGGAATCTCAGTCCCGGGTCGTTGAAGATGCGCTTGACACACGCGGCGAATTGGTGCTGGTCGGCCGGGAAATACAGCCGCGTGGCGTCCTCCCCGTGCCCGGGCTTCACACCCCCGTCGGCGTACATGCTGTTGATGCCGAAATGGCAGGTGTTGTCGGCCATGTAGTCCACGCCGCTGTGGCTGTAGTGCGCGAGGACGTTCGAGAAGTTCAGGCGCGCCATCGTGATCTCGCTGATGGCCATCTCCAGGAAGGCGCTGAAAGTGGCATAGATGCCCTGCTTGCCTTTGGAGGAGCCGAAACCGGCGGCCGCCGAAAAGTTGCCGCGCTCCATGATGCCGCCCCGCACGAACACCTCCGGGTGCTTCTTGCGGATATGGTGTAAGCCGCAGGATCCCTCCAGATCGTTGTCGAACACGCGCACGCTCGCGATACGGTCCGCTTCGCTCATGCCGTCGAGGATCTCGTTGATGATCTTGCCGAAGTCGTCGCGGTTCCTGCCCACGCCCGAGGAGCCTCGATAGGTGAGCGGACTCTTCTGAGGTTTGGCCGTTTTGAGCATCTGGATCGCCGCCTCGTACCCGCCGCGTTTCTCGAGGTAGTGGATAGCGGTCTCGACCTCCAGTACCTCGTGCGCCTTGGGGTCACCTTCGGCCCCTTCGATGCCGGGGGCCATCGGGCGCTTGACGACGATTGCCCGCGGTAGCGGATCGGAGAACGCGCGGCACAGATCGATGAAGAGAGCGTCGAGGTCTTCGCCCATGGTCGTCGCGGTCTGTAGGCCGTACCCCGCGAGCGTCCGGGTGAGGTCGTACTCGTCCAGATACTCCTGCGGGTGCCCCGAGATCGTGACGTTGTTGTCGTCGACCAGCACCTTGATGTTCAAGCGCTTGGCGACCGCGAGCCGCGCGGCTTCGGCATCGTCGCCCTCCATCTGGCTGCCGTCGGAGCCGAGGAGAACGACGGCCTTGCCAGGATTGGCCATCGCCACGCCATTGCAGAATGACCACAGGTGGCCGAGCCGACCGGAGCTGAACTCAAGGCCCGGTGTCAACCCCTTCTCAGGGTGGCCCGGCAACCCACTGGCGTATTCCCGATAATGGAGCAGTCTCTCCGCCGGCATCGCGCCTTTGAGCACGCTCAACAGATACTGCGTTGCGACCCGATGCCCGGCCTCGTCGTAGATGATGGGCACGATAGGGGTGCCCTGGGCGATGAACGCGCGAACGATCATCACCTCAGGAACGGTGTCGTAGGCGCCACCGGTGTGCCCAGATAAACCCTTTGCTCCGGCCAGTGCCGTGAAGAACACGATTGCATCGCGGCACAGTTGGATATTGTGCTTGAGCGTCGCCTTCTGCGTGTCCGACAGAGACGCGACGGCGGGATCGAGCTTCAGGGGCCGAAGCGCACTCAGGTCGATCGGGAAGGTCTCGTTGCGCATTGACGTGTCTCCCCAAGCCGTGGCTTTCGGTGCCTCGGGAATATCAATCGGGATA
>DATGCY010000518.1:0-9510 GCA_035311385.1 Candidatus Methylomirabilota bacterium | reverse complement strand
GGGTTGGCATCGGGGCGTTCACCGAGGAGAGCATTCGCGATCCACGCCTGCTCGCTCTCGCCGATCGTGTCAGCTTCAGCGTCGATTCCTCGTCGCGCTACCCGGAGACCTTTCCCGGCTGGGTCAAGGTGCGCCTTCGCGACGGCCGAGCGCTGGAGGCCCGCGAGGAGAGCCAGCGTGGCGGGCCCGATCGGCCCATTGCCCCCGACGAGGTCATCGGCAAGTTCAGGGAGAATGCCTCAAGGGTCCTCCCCGCGGATCGTGTCACCGAAATCGAACGGGCCGTCCTCGGGCTGGGCGGTGCCGCGGACGTGGGCGCCGTCGGGATTCTGTGCCGCGTCAAGTGACCCCCGTGGCACTGCAACTGCCTTGGATTACATGCGGTTCGAACCTGGTTACGGCGCGAAGACACGGGCGGCCGCACTTTCACTTGTATGGGCGCCAGGTATCTGGGACACTACCTCCATGGCTTCCCTGAGGTCGGCCTTCGGATTGAGCCTGGCGTTGCTGCTCCTGAGCGTAGGCGTGGCGTCGGCTCAATCGACGCAGCCGGCGCAGTCGACGCAGCCGGCCCCCGAGCCCTCCAAGCAGCCGGGCGTCGAGATCGAATCGACTGCACCGCAGCCGCAGAGAAGGTTCGAGATCATCAGGCCCGAGGTGCCACTCAACGAGATCAGGCGCACCCCCGACGCCGATTTCTACAGCACCTTCGGCGCCCCGACGCTCCCCTACGACCCCGCGTTCATCGCGCCCTTCACCAGGGAGACGGAGACCGGGCGCATGGGTCTGGCAGGGTGGACGTCACCCTTCGGTGTGGTCACCTTCGAGGCTGCCGATAACACCCGGCAGCCGGGCTTCCTGAGCTTCGGTTTCGCCATCAGCTGGGGTGGCGCGCCCCGGAGGCCTGCGACTTCTCCGGTCTCTGCTCCCCGCTGAGACCGCCCCCGCCTGACGTTTCCTGATGCCCTTCCTGAAGGGTAATCTGCACGCGCACACCACGTTCTCCGACGGGCGGCGGCCCGTTGACCACGTGATCGCGCGCTATCGGGATCTGGGCTACGACTTCCTCGCCGTCACCGACCACGATGACCGCGTGGACGGCGACTACTGGTTCCAGATCCCTACCGGTGACGATCGACTTCTCGTGCTCCCGGGTATCGAGATCGATTACCGGCCGCTCTCCCAGCACGTGGGCAAGGTGGTGGGCGATCGCGAGACGCTCTACGTTCTCAACCACCCCGCCCGCTACTATCTGGGCGTAGAGGAGATACTGGCCCGGATCGACATCATCACCAATGCGGGATTGCCCATTCACGCCATCGAGGTCACCGACACCGGCGTGTACCAGGCGCAGCACGACGTGGCGCGGATCCCTCTGCCGAAGATCGCCACCGACGACTCGCATCTCGACGACGAGTTCGGGCGTGCGTGGATCGAGGTGGAGGCGACGCGCGCGCCCGATGCGATCCTGCGCGCCATAAAGGCAGGAGACTTCCGCCTGGGCTTCGCTCCCGAGCCGGCGCCACGACGCGGCCGGGGCTTCGACCTTTTCGACCTCGATTAGGTGCGCGCTCCGATGCTGCGGAGGAGCATCGGAGTGAGGGCCGGCACCGCCTCGGCCAGGAGGTCCGGTTCACCTCGCGACAGCCACTGGATAACCACCTCGTTGACCGCGCCGAGCCAGGCGAGGGTCGCCACGCGTGTGCCGAGGGGAGGGATGGCGCCCTCCGCGACCGCCTCGTCGAGGTAGCCGCGGATGAGCGCGGCGAACCGCTCATGGATTTCCGCGCGCTTCGTCTCGTAGGCCGGGCCCAGGCTCACCGCCTCGAGGAGGAGAATGCGCGCCAGCTCCCGATTGCCCGCGAACGTCTCGAGCCCGGCCCGCAGTGCCGCCTCCACCTTCGCGAGGGCGCCGTGCGAGCGGCTGATGGCCTCGGCCACCGCGTGTGCGAGGCGAGCCGCGAAGTCGTCCACGAGGGCGAGGAAGAGCGCTTCTTTGTTCGGAAAGTGATGGTAGACGGCGCCCTTGGACGTCCGAGAGGCGCGCACGATGTCGTCGACGAGGGCCCTGTGATACCCTTTCCGGGCGAACACCGTCAAGGCCGCGTGCAGAATGCGCTCGCGAGTGGCAATCCTGATCATGAGGAGGCGCGATGCTGATCCGTATCGGGCACAGCCCCGACCCCGACGACGCGTTCATGTTCTATGCGCTCACCGCGGGCAAGGTGAAGGCGGAGGGCATCGAGGTCGAACACGTGCTCGAGGACATCGAGTCCCTCAACCGGCGCGCCCGCACGGGGGAGCTCGAGGTCACCGCGGTCTCCGCGGCGACCTACGTCCTGGTGCACGAGCAGTACCGCATGATGGATCCCGGCGCGTCGATGGGGAAGGGCTACGGTCCCATCCTCGTCGCGCGCGAGCCGATCCGACGCAGCGAGCTCGAAGAGAAGGTGGTGGCCATTCCCGGCAGCCACACCACGGCCGCCCTGCTCCTGCGCATCTATGTGGGTGATCCGCCGCTCATCGAGGTCGCCTTCGACAAGATTCCCAAGGCCGTGCTGGAAGGGCAGGCGGATCTTGGACTGCTCATCCACGAGGGGCAGATCACGCATCAGCAGATGGGTCTCCTCAAGGTGCTCGACATGGGGCAGGAGTGGGAGCGCGAGACCGGGCTGCCCTTGCCTCTCGGCATCAACGTCATGCGCCGCGATCTCGGCGAAGTTGTGCATCGCAAGCTCTCGCAGGCGCTCCGCGATTCCATCGACTACGCCTACGCGCACGTGGACGAGGCCATCGAATACGCGATGCGCTACGGTCGGGGCATCGACAAGGAGACCTGTAAGCGGTTCGTGCTCATGTACGTGAACGACTACACGAAGCGTCTGGGCACGGACGGCAAGGCCGCTCTCGAGCGCCTCTATGCCCTCGCGCACTCGAAGAAGCTGATCCCGGCCATTCCCCCCGTCGACCCCATCTAGGGCCATGCACCCTCTTCCCTGAAGGGAGAGGGCCGCTTTTCGAGCCGAGACGCTCGCCTCTTGGGACGAGACGAGGGCTGAGATGGGGGGCTCTCCCTCGCGGTCCAGCCCTCAATACACCTGCAGCACCTCGTATTCCGTCGTCCGCTGCACGGGCGTGAACCCCGCTTCGCGAATGAGGGTGACGATCTCCTCCACGGTGGTCTTGTTCACGAAGTCCGCGGCGGCGTGCACATTCTCCTCGAAGAGCGTGCCGCCGAAGTCGTCGGCGCCCCAGTGAAGGGCAATCTGCCCCGCCCGCTTGCCCTCGGAGAACCACGAGGCTTGCACGTGGGCGAAGTTGTCGAGGTACAGCCGCGAGGCGGCGAGCATGCGCAGGTAAGCATTGGGCCCCTGGTAGGTCTTGATCCACTTCTCGAGAAGCGTGTTGCCCGGCTTGAACGACCAGGGCACGAAGGCGGTAAAGCCGCCGTGCTCGTCCTGCAACTCGCGGATGGCCTCCCAGTGGTCGACGATGTCCTCGGGCGTCTCCACGTGGCCGTACATCATGGTCGCCGTCGACCGGAAGCCTTGGCGGTGCGCCTCGCGATGCACGTCGAGCCAGGCCCGCGGACCGCCCTTCTTGGGCTCGATGCGTTTGCGCACCCGTTCCGACAGCACTTCGGCTCCGCCCCCAGGCAGCGTGCTCTGCCCCGCCGCCTTGAGCTGGGCCAGCACCTCGGGCATGGAGAGCCCCGATACGTCGGCCATGGTCATGATCTCCGAGGCCGTGAAGAAGTGCGGGGTGACCTGCGGGAAGCGCCGACGCGTCTCCCTCACGATGGACAGGTAGTAGTCGAGGGGGAGGGCGGGGTTGTGGCCACCCTGGAGGAGCACGGTGGTGGCGCCACCCCGGGCCGCCGACTCGATCTTCTCCAGCACCTGTTCGACGGTCAGCGTCCACGCCTCGGGATGTCCGGGCTTGCGATAGAAGGCGCAGAACTGGCAGTCGGTGATGCAGACGTTGGTGTAGTTGGGATTCGAGTCGATGACGAAGGAGACCTGCCGCGGTGGGTGCAACCGGAAGCGGACCTCCTGGGCGAGGCTGCCCAGGTCGACGAGCGGCGCCTCGGTGAGGAGCCACCGCCCGTCAGCGCGCTCCAGCCGCTTCCCCGCCTCGACCTTGGCGCGGATGTCCGCGAGCACCCTAGCTCCAGACCTTGACCACGTTATAGAGGGCGTCGCGCTCCACCGCGATCTTGCCCGCGTCCCGGATGATGCGGAGGATCTGCTCCTGGGCGAGGCCAGCGGGGCTGGCCGCCTTCGCCGCGTGGGCGATCTTCTCGTCCTCCAGGGTGCCGTTGACGTCGGAGGCGCCGAAGTGCAGGGCGACCGAGGCCGTCTCCTCGCCGATCATCACCCAGTACGCCTCGATGTGGGGGAAGTTGTCGAGCAGGAGTCGCGAGGCGGCGATGGTGCGGAGATCGTCCGTGGGCGGCGTCTGGCGCGGTACCAGCTTGGTGTTGCCGATCTGGTAGGCCAGGGGAATGAACGTGAGGAAGCCTCCGCTCCTGTCCTGCTGCTCGCGCAAACGCACGAGATGCTCGACCCGCTCTGCCATGGTCTCGATGTGGCCGTAGAGCATGGTGGCGTTGGTCTTGATGCCCAGGGAATGCGCGATGCCGTGGATCTCCAGCCAGCGGTCGGCGTTGGCCTTGCCCGTGAAGCGCAGCTCCTTCTGCAGGCGCTTCGAGAAGATCTCCGCGCCGCCGCCGGGCATCGAGTGAAGACCGGCCTGCTTGAGGCGCGTCAGGGCCTCCCGCGGCTCGATCTTCCAGCGACGCCAGAAGTAGTCGATCTCCGCCGCCGTGAAGGCCTTGATCTGCGTCTCCGGCCGGGCTGCGTGGATGGCCGCGATCATCCGCTCGAAGTACTCGAAGGGCCAGTCGGGGTGGTGCCCGCCCACGATGTGGGCCTCCCGCGTGCCCGGCTTGATCATCTCGAGCACGTCCTCGATGGAGTTCTCGAAGGCCCCCGCCTCACCCTTCTTGCGCGCGAAGTCGCAGAAGGCGCAGGAGAGGACGCAGAGATTGGTCGGGTTGACGTAGCGGTTGAGCACGAAGAAGACCTGGTCGCCGTGGAGCCGGGACTTGGCGAAGTTGGCCAGGCGACCAAGGCCGTGGAGATCCTCGGTCTCGAAGAGGAGCTGGCCGTCCTCACGACTGAGCCGCTCACCGGCGCGGACCTTGTCCCAGAGAGGGTGGAGACGGCTATCGCGGAAGGTGAGGGGAGCGGTGTCGACTGCCGGCACAGGCGCCTCCGTGATGAGAGTAGACCGACTGGTCGGTCTGAATTCTATGGGCAGCCCTCGAATCCTGTCAAGCTTGTCAATGCTTCCGGCTACTTGATGGCGCCGACGGTGAAGCCGGCGATGAAGCGATCCAGGAAGAAGTTGTACATGATCGCAAGGGGAATGCTCGTGATCAGGCAGGCCGCCATCAGAGAGCCCCAGTAGTAGACGTCGCCTCGCACCAGGGCCACCGGTACGCCTACGCTGACCGTCATCCGCTCCACCGAGGAGATGAAGGTGAGGCTATAGACGAACTCCTGGATGGTGAGGGTGAGGGCGAAGATCACGATGGTGAGCAGTCCCGGCATGGCCAGGGGGAGAACCACGCGCCGAATGGCGTTGAGGCGGCTGCAGCCGTCGACCATGGCCGACTCCTCCACCTCCTTGGGCAGCGTCTTGAAGAAACCCATGAGGAGCCACGTGCAGAAGGGCACGGTGAAGGTCGGATAGATGAGGATCAGGGCAGCCAGGCGGTTCTGCAGCCCGAGCAGCGCCACCAGGCGCGAGAAGGGGATGAAGAGCAGCGTCGAGGGCACGAGATAGGTGAGGAAGATGCCGATGGAGAGCCGCTCGCCCCAGCGTCCGGTGAGACGGGCCAGGCTGTAGGCGGCGGGCACGGCGAGGAGCAGCGTAATCAGCACCACCGCCGCGCCGACCCAGAGGGTGTTGAAGAGCCACGTGAGATACAGCGTGTTCTGGAAGAGCGTGTGGAGATGGACGAGGGTGGGCGGCTCGTTGAAGATGAACGGATTGTGCGCGGTGTTGGTGGCGCCCACGTAGAGGTCGCTGTTGCGCTTGAAGGCGGTGATGACCATCCAGTAGAAGGGGAAGACCGCGAAGGCGGTGAAGCCGAGGATGATCGCGCGATGGCCCGCGGTGCTGAGCGCGCGCTTCACCGGGCCGCGCCGCATGCCTCAGACCACCTCGGCGCGCCGCGAGATGCGCAGCATGAGCACGGCCATCACCACGAGGAGGGGCAGGAGGAAAATAGCGATGGAGGCGCCACGCCCTACGTCGCCTCCCAGCACGCCTTCCTGATAGGCGAGACTCGCGAGCACGTGGGTGCTGTTGTAGGGTCCACCGCGGGTGAGGAGGTACACCACGTTCATGTCGGTGAAGGTGAACACGGTGCCGAAGAGGATGGCCACGGTGAGGATGGGCAGCATCATGGGGATGGTGATCTGGAAGGCCTTGGCGAGCGGCCCCGCGCCGTCGATGTCGGCCGCCTCGTGTACCTCGGAGGGGATCGAGGTCAGCCCGGCAAGCAGGATCACCGTGGAGAAGGGCAGGAGGCGCCACACGTGCACGGTGATGATGGCGACCATGCCGAAGGTGGGGTCGCCGAGCCAGTAGTACCACTGACCGGGGCCGAGCCAGCCGACCACTTTGAGCACCCAGTTGATGACGCTGAAGGTAGAGTCGAAGATCCACAACCAACCGAGGGTGGCCAGGGAGATGGGCGCCGCCCACGGCATCAAGATGAGAAAGCGCACGAGGAGCTTGCCCCGGAACTTCTTGAGCAAGACGCGGGCGAGGATGTTGCCGAGGACCATGACCAGGACCTGCGAGACGAAGGTGAACACGAAGGTGTTCCAGAGCGCCCGCCGGAACACGGGGTTCCTCACGACGTTGGCGAAGTTCTGGAGACCCACGAAGGAGAAGTCGAGGCTGCCCGCCGAGGAGTTGGTCAGGCTCAGGAAAAGGGCGAGGACGAAGGGCAGGGCCACGAGCAAAAAGATGTAGGCGAGGGCGGGGGCGAGGAGCAGCTTGCCCAGTCGTCGATCGCGCGGAGACAGGGCATCCGTGGCGGTGAGGAACGTTGCGGTGCCAGTCGTCTCTGCAGTTTCCATGAAGTCTCAAACGCAAGCCGACAGGTGGACCCGGCTCAGAAGCCGGATCCGCCTGTCGGCCTGAAGGCGTTGGTGGAGTGGAGGAGTGCGGCTAGCGGTCCTTGGAGCCTCCGGGGACCATGCCCTTCTTGCGCCACTTGTTGAAGATCTCCTTGGCGCGATTGCTCGCCTCGGTCATCGAGTCCTTGGGGGCAAGGGCGCCGGTCGCCGCCTTGGCGAACATGTCGGTGATCACGTAGGTGTCGAAGATCTCACCCTCGGCAGGATTGGCGAAGCCCGGATAGCCGAGATTGGTCGACCAGGGCAGGGCCTTGGCGAGGAGGGCGAGCTTGTCCGCCGGCTTGGAGCCAAAGGGATCGTTGTTGCACTGCTTGGCGATCCAGGCCGCGCCCGAGTCGTACTTCTTGCTCATGACCGTGTTCGGATCGGCCACCGCCCCGTAGAACGACGGGAAGTTGTAGAGCTTGCTGGCGAGCATGGACTCACGTGAGGCGTCGATAAGGGCGACGAGGAACTCTTTGGCCGATTCCTGGCTCTTGGAGAACTTCCAGACCACGTAGCCGCTCATGACGTGCTCGGAGGCGAGCATGATGCCCGCGGGTCCCTTGAGGGCGGGCACGAAGAAGTAGTTCTCGAGCACGGGCAGGTTGTTGTCCTGGGCCGTGCGGTACGCGGAGATGGAGTTGAGGATGTACGACGTCTCCTGCGCGTTGAAGGCTTGGTTGTTGGAGGCAGCGTTCCAGGAGAGCACGGCCTGGGTCATGCCCACCGAGTAGAGGCGCTTGGCGTACTCGAGCGCGTTGAGCGTCTCCGGGGAGTTCAGGATGACGTTGCTCTCCTTGTCCTGGATCGATCCGCCATGACACCAGAGCATGTTGCGCACGGCCATGTTGGAATCGATGTCCTGGCTGAGCCCGACCCCGATGGGGATTTGGATCTGCGGATACTTCTTCTTGATCTCGGGCGCGGCTTTGACGAGGTCCTCGTAGGTCGAGGGACCGTTCGGCTGTCCGATGTCCGTCCAAATCTTCTTGTGATAGTTGCCCGGGTCGGGCACCCACATGTCGGAGACGGCGAACTGCTTCTTGGTGAACGGGTTGTAGGTGCTGCGATGGGCCAGCTCCACCTGCTTGCCGTATTTCTTTTCGAGCGTTCCCACCACGTCTTTGAGGTCGATCACGTGCTCCTCGAAGGCACTGGCGAGCCCGATGAACATGTGGAGGTCGTGGCCGGACTGCGCCGCCACCTCCGCGGTGGCGCGCGGGACGACGTCGGCGAAGCCCACGTGGTCCACCGTCACCTCGATGCCGTGCTTGGCGCCCCACTCCTTGGCGAAGGGATCGAACCACTTGTCGTAGGCCGGCACGAAGTGGCTCCACTGCAGGATCTTGAGCGTCTTGTCGGCGGCCGCGGCGCCGCGCGTGAAAATGGTGGGACCGGCCGCTGCCGCGGCCACCCCGGCTGCGACGAGCGAGCCCCCTTTCAGTAAGAATTGTCGGCGAGTCTCCATACCCACCTCCGTTGGTGTGCGTGAAATCGGGAGGGAATGCGCGCTGCAGCCAATCTAACCAAGAATATCACAAGTTTATGGGCGACCCGCTCATGCTATCCTACGGCCTCGTGGGCGGTCATCCTGGCATCTTCTTCGAGGACCTGGCGGTCGGACAGGAATTCACCTCTCCCGGTCGCACCGTCACCGAGACGGACATCGTCATCTTCGCGGGGCTCTCCGGCGACTACAATGTCCTGCACACCGACGCCGAGCACATGAAGTCTTCCCTCTTCGGCGAGCGAATCGCCCACGGCCTTCTCGGCCTCAGCATCGAGCACGGCCTCGCCTCGCGCGGCGAGCCCGCCGCCGCCCACGGCGCCCTCCAGGGACTCAAGTGGAAGTTCAAGGGTCCGATCAAGATCGGCGACACCATCCACGTCCGTTCGCGGATCGCCGCCAAGAAGGACGGGCCCGACCCGCGCTGTGGCCTGGTTACCGTAGAGCGCGAACTGGTGAACCAGCTCGGAGAGGTAGTGCAGGAGGGCGAGACCGAGCACGCCGTGGAGCGGCGAGGCTGATGCGCGAGACGCCGACGGCCAGCGTGCAATGCTTCTTCGAGGACGTGGAGATCGATGTGCCCCTGGAGACGCCGGGCCTCACGCTGACGCGGGCGCACGTTGCCCTGTTCACGGGGCTCACCGGCGAGCCCGCATCGCTCGATCCGGAGACGGTGCCGAGCCTCCTCCCGCTTTCTCTCTCCTCGGGGCTCGGCTGGCGGGTACCCCGGCCGCCCCTGGCCGTCCTCGCCTTCATGGGTTTCGAGTGGCGATTCCTCGCTCCCATCCGGATCGGGGACACCAT
>DATGCY010000517.1:0-2174 GCA_035311385.1 Candidatus Methylomirabilota bacterium | reverse complement strand
CATCGCCATCGTGGAGCAGAGCCTGGGTCCGGACCATCCCACGCTGGCGAGCGTCCTCGAGAACTATGCGACGGTGCTGCGGCGGAATCACCAGGATGCGGAGGCGCTGGAGGCGGACGAACGGGCGCGCGACATTCGCGCCCGTCATGCGCAGCAGAACCAGCGCCAGTAGTGTGTGGTGCTCCTGACAAGCGGCGGGAGGCGGCGGGGGGCGCGCCGCCTCCGTGGACCACGCTGAGCCGCGTTTCGCGTGGCCACTCTCGCGAGCCACGAGACGTTAGCTTTACGCTTCGAGACCACGCAGAAGATACGGGTCCACGGAGGCTGCGCGCCCCCCGCCGCCTCCCGCCTTTCCGCGTGATGCTGACCTCGCGAGCCGTCTGCTGGGGCGGGGCGTTAGGGCGAATGTGAATCGCGCTTGTGCGCCCGCGCGTCCCTCTTCCCTCACGGTAGACTGGGGGCATGACGCGCGAGTCGGTCGCCGATCGCCCCGATGGCCGACCGGCGATCTACGATCCCAAGCGGATCGAGGAGAAGTGGCAAAAGCGCTGGGCCGAACGCGGGACCAACACGTGGACGGACGCCGCCCTACGCGGCGCGTCCCGCCCCTTCTTCAACCTGATGATGTTCCCGTATCCGTCGGCCGAGGGCCTTCACGTCGGCAACATGTACGCGTTCACGGGCGCGGACGTCTACGGCCGTTGGCGCAAGCTCTCGGGCGACGACGTGTTCGAGCCAATCGGCTTCGACGCCTTCGGCATCCACTCGGAAAACTTCGCGCTCAAGATGGGCGTGAATCCGATGGACCTGATCCCGCGTAACATCCGAAACTTTACGCGCCAGCTCCGGCGCATCGGGGCGATGTACGACTGGAACCACACCATCGATTCGACCGATCCGGACTACTACCGATGGACGCAGTGGCTCTTTCTCCAGCTGTACCGGGCGGGCCTGGCCGAGAAGGAGGTGGCGCCGGTCAACTGGTGCCCTTCCTGCCACACGGTCCTCGCCAACGAGCAGGTGATCGCTGGCGCCTGCGAGCGATGCGGGACGACGGTGGCGCAGCGCTTGCTATCGCAATGGTTCTTTCGGATCACGCGCTATGCCGAGCGGCTGCTGGCTAACCTGTCCTGGATCGACTGGTCGGAGTCGACGAAGAAAGCGCAGGCGAACTGGATCGGCCGGAGCGAGGGCGCCGAGATCCGCTTCTCGGTGATGACGGCAGAGGGTGGCGCGCCGCCGGCCGCTGACCTCGTCATCCCCGTTTTCACGACCCGGCCGGAGACGGTGTTCGGCGCGACGTTCATCGTGCTCGCGCCTGAGCATCCCGTCGTCGAGCAGATCACGCCGACCGGCTATCGGGAGAGCGTCGACCAGTACCGTTCCCGGGTGGCCGCGATCGACCTCGTTACGCGCCGAAAGACGGAGCAGGAGAAGACCGGCGTCCCGACCGGCGCCCACGTGCGGAATCCCGCCACGGGCCGCGATATCCCGGTCTGGATCGCGGACTACGTGCGGATGGAGTACGGCACCGGCGCGATCATGGGCGTCCCTGGCCACGACGAGCGCGACTTCGAGTTCGCGACACGGCACGACCTGCCAATCCGGCGCGTGATTGCTGGGGCGGGCGAGGATGCCGACACACCGCTCGAGGGCGCCTACCTCGGGCCGGGAGTCATGGTCAACTCGGACGCGTTCGATGGCACGGACGGGCAGGAGGGCAAAGGCTCGGTCACCCGCTGGCTCGCGGAGCGCGGCGCCGCCGAGCCACGGGTGAACTACCGGCTGCACGACTGGTGCATTTCGCGCCAGCGGTACTGGGGACCGCCGATCCCCATCGTCTACTGCGAGGCGTGTGGCACGGTCCCGGTGCCCGAAGCCGACCTTCCCGTCGAGCTACCCCGGCTGGACGATTACACGCCCGACGAGAGCGGGGTGAGCCCGCTCGCGCGAGTGGAGGCGTGGTACCGGGTTCCGTGCCCGCGGTGCGGTGGCCTCGCCCGACGGGAGACGGACGTGAGCGACACGTTCCTGGACAGCGCATGGTACTTCCTGCGGTATCCGTCGACGGGGCGGCACGACGTGCCCTTCGAGCGGGAGCTCACGGAGCGTTGGCTGCCCGTCGCCATGTACATCGGAGGGGAGGAGCACGCCGTCCTCCACCTGCTGTACTC
>DATGCY010000516.1:0-14141 GCA_035311385.1 Candidatus Methylomirabilota bacterium | reverse complement strand
GCCAAGGAGCTGGTGATCCGTCCGCTTCTCCTGCTCATCGCGGGGTCGGACGATTGGACGCCGCCGCGCTATTGCCGGGAGATGGCCGCCAACGAAAAGGCGCGCGGGGCGGACGTGACCTTCGTGGAGTATCCAGGGACGTATCACTACTTCGACGTGGTCGGACAGCAGAAGACGGTGCTGAAGCAGATCGAGCAACCCTTCAACCTCGGCACCTACGGCGTCACCGTGGCCTACGATGCCACCGCCGCTGATGACGCGCACCGGCAGGTGGAGACCTTCCTGGCCCGCGTCCTCAAGGGCAGTCCGCCGCGATGAGGGGGGTCCTCGTTGCCCTCTCACGGGGCGGCGTGCTAGCGTGAGCGACTGACCCATGGATGCCTCCGTCGAGCTCGTCAAGCGACTGCTCCCCGTGGTGGTGCACATCCACACCGACGTCCCGTCTGCGCATCCGTCCACCCGCATGCTGGGCGACGAGCGCATGGGCACGGGCACCGTGGTGGACTCGAGCGGCCTCATCCTCACCGTCAACTACGTGGTGATGGGCGGCGAGACGATCCAGGTGAGTTTCGCCAAGGGGCGCTCGCAGCGGGCGGAGATCGTCGCCCAGGACTTCGAGCTTGGCCTGGCCCTCTTGAAGGTGAAGCGCACGGGGCTGCCCGCGGTGCCCGTGATGTCGTCGGAGGATCTCGATCGCGGCGAGCCCGTGTTCGCGGTCGCCTCCACGGGCCCGCGAGAGCGCCGAGTGTCGGGTGGGCTCCTCAGCTACCTGGGCGAGTTCGAAGCGTACTGGGAGTACATGCTGGAGCGGAGCCTCGTCTCCACGGCATCCAATCCCGGCTTCGGCGGTGGGCCGCTCTTCACGGTGACGGGGCGCATGGTGGGTGTCGTCTCCCTTAACCTCGGGGAGATCGTGCGCTCCTCCCTCGCCATTCCGGGCGAGTGCTATCTGAGCAACCGCGAGGATTATCTCCGTCACGGGCGGGCGGCGAGCCGGGCCCCCCGAGCCTGGCTCGGCGTCTTCGCGCATCCGCTCGAGGAGGGCGTGATGGTGGCGGGTCTGGTGCCGGGCGGGCCCGGCGCCAAGTGCGGCATCAAGGAAGGCGACGTGATTGTGTCCCTCGACGCCCTTCAGGTGCCGACGCGCAAGGAGCTCTACCTCTCCTTGTGGCGTCGCGGCCCGGGCGAGCATATCGAGCTCGAGGTCATGCGGGACAAAGAGCTCAAGCGCCTCGACGTGACGGTCGGCAATCGCGCGGAGTTCTACAAGCAGATTCCCTGATCGGAGGCCCATCGTGGATCTGGGACTCAAGGGCAAGGTGGCGCTGGTGGTCGCGGCGAGCAAAGGCATGGGGAAGGCCTCGGCCATGGGCTTCGCGGCCGAGGGCGCCCGCGTGAGCATGTGCGCCCGCGGAGAGGCGGATCTCAAGACCGCCGCCGATGAGGTGCGGACGCGCACGGGGGCCGAGGTGCTCGCCATGCCCGCCGACGCCAACAAACCGGAGGACATCGAGCGCGTCGTCTCGAAGACGCGGGCGCAATGGGGCGGCATCGACATCCTCGTGGCCAACGTCGGCGGCCCGCCGCCCGGCCCCTTCGAGCAGATGACGGACGAGCACTGGACGGCGGCCTTTCAGCAGGTGCACCTCTCCACCGTGCGCTTCATCCGCGCCGTGCTGCCCGACATGAAGAAGAAGAAGTGGGGGCGCATCCTCGCCATTCAGTCGAGCTCGGTGAAGCAGCCCGTGGAGGGATTGATCCTCTCGAACGGGATTCGGCCGGGCATCGCGGGAATGTTCAAGACCCTCGCCAACGACCTCGCCAAGGACGGCATCACGGTGAACATGGTCCTGCCCGGTCGCATCCAGACCGATCGCTTCATCGGCCACCAGAAAGATTTGGCGGCGCGGGCGGGGAAGTCCCTCGAGGAGTGGATCGCTACCCGCTCCACGCCCGACATCCCCATGGGGCGCATCGGTCGACCCGACGAATTCGCGGACATGGTGGTCTTCCTCGGCTCCGAGCGCGCCTCCTACGTCACGGGCTGCGTGGTGCAGGTGGACGGTGGCCTGATCAAGAGCGTGGTGTAGCGGATGGTATGAGGGTTCTGCGCACGGCGGTCGCGAACTTTCGCGCCCACCGAGGGTTCTTCGCGGCAGCAGGCCTGGCCTTCAGCTTCCTCACCTGTCTCGTCCCCATCCTTTTCTTCATCGTGGCCCTGGCCGGGTTCGTCCTGAGCCGCCGCACCGCCTCGGAGCTCGTCCTCAACCAGCTCTCCGCCATCATCCCCGTGTACAAGGGTGAGCTCCACGAGGCCCTCGGCCAGATCATCCGGCGCCGGAGCCTCAGTGGACTGCTCGGCACCGCGGTGCTCCTGCTCTTCGCCAGCCAGCTCTTCGCCTCGCTGCGCCTCGTGCTGAACACCATCTTCGGCTTCCACCGGGGGCCCGGCCTCCTGCGTGAGATCGGCAAGGACCTGATCCTTCTCTTCTGCATGGGCGTGCTCTTCCTGGGAAGCATCCTGATCTTCGATCTCTTCAATTGGGTGCGCATCCTCGTCCTCAACCCGCGGCAGATGCCTCCCGAGTCGGTCCGCTCCCTCTCCCTCGCCCTCGCCGTGGGCTTCAGCACCCTGCTGTTCTTCGTCATGTATCGCTACTTCCCGCACCAGCGTGTGCCGGCCGGCTCGGCCTTCGCGGGGGCGCTCCTCGCTGCCCTCCTCTGGGAAGTGGCCAAGCAGGCCTTCCGCTGGTACATCCTGCGCATTGGCGTCTACGACAAGATCTACGGTCCCCTGGGCGCCCTGGTCGGCCTCGGCATGTTCGCGTACTACTCGGGCATCGTGTTCATCCTGGGCGCCGAGTTCACCGCCTCGCTCATGGGGCGCCGCCGCGCCTAGTGCCGGCCGGAGGGCTGTGGTAGGTTGTGGCGGCCATGACTGACCCGCACGCGCGGCCGCTCGACGGCGTCCGCGTCCTGGAACTGGCCCATCTCATCGCCGGACCCACGGGCGGCATGTATCTCGCGGACATGGGCGCGGACGTCATCAAGGTCGAGTCACGCGAGGCGCCCGATGCCTCGCGCAGCGTGTACGGAGTGTCGCGGGGGGGAGAGGGCATCCTCCATCTCACGGTGAACCGCAACAAGCGCGCGCTCTGTCTCGATCTCCAGAAGCCCGCAGGGCGCGAGACCTTCTATCGCGTGGTCAAAACCGCCGACGTGGTCCTCGAAGGCTATCGCAACGGCGTCGCGGAGAAGCTCGGCATCGACTACGCCACCCTCGCGCCCATGAACCCACGGCTGATCTACTGCTCGGTCTCCGCCTTCGGCCCGGAAGGGCCGTGGCGCGCGAAGCCGGGCCTGGACGCCCTTGCCCAGGCGGTGGGTGGCCTCATGGCGGTGACAGGCGAGGCGGACGGCGGCCCCGTCCTCGTCGGCGCGCCGGTGGTAGACACTATCGGTGGTCTCCTCGCCGCCCAGGGCATTCTCATGGCGCTGATCGGCCGGGGCCGCACCGGCCAGGGACAGCGCGTCGACGTCTCGCTCCTCGACGGTGTTCTCCTCTCACACCTGGCCCGGCTGTCCGTCTTTCACGAGACGCGCGAGCCGCTGCCGCGCTACGGGAGCGGGCATCCGAATCTCGTGCCCTATCAGGCATTCCAGGCGCGCGATGGGTGGATCTTCGTGGCGGTGTGGCGCGACGAGACATGGGCGCCCTTCTGTGCGGCGACGGATCATCCCGAGCTCGCGCGCGACGGGCGTTTCGCCACCCGGGCGGACCGTGTGACGAACCGCAAGGAGCTCGGCACCCTCCTCGAAGGGATCATGGCCCAGCGCACGGTCGAGGAGTGGATGACCCTCCTGGAGCCGCTCGACGTCTTGTGCGCGCCCGTCAACGACTACCCGCAGCTCGTGCAGCATCCCGCGGTGCGCGCCACGGGCATGATCGTGGAGCAGGACCATCCCCGGGCCGGTCGTTTCACCACCATGGCCAGCCCGGTGAAGCTCGAGAAGACGCCCGGCACCATCCGCACGGGCGCGCCCGCCCTGGGCGAGCACTCACGAGAGGTCTTACGGGAAGCGGGACTGACCCCGGCGGAGATCGACGCGCTCGCCGCGGAGCGGATCATCTGAACACGTTCTCAACGAGGAGACCCTCCTGATGGAGACACCACAGATGCTCAAGGACAAGGTGGCGGTGGTCACGGGCGCCGCCCGCGGGATCGGGCGCGAGATCGCGCTGCTCATGGCGAAGTACGGGGCGAAGGTCGTGGTCAACGACTACGGCGGCGGCGCCGACGGTAAAGGGGGCGAGCGCGGGCCCGCCGACGAGGTGGTCAAGGAGATCGAGGTCAACGGCGGCAAGGCCGCTCCCAACTACGACTCCGTGGCGACCATGGCGGGGGGACAATCCATCGTGCAGACGGCCCTCGACCGATTCGGCAGTGTCGACATCGTGGTCAACAACGCGGGCATCCTCCGCGATCGGATGATCTTCAACATGACCGAGGAAGAGTGGGACGGCGTCATCAATACCCATCTCAAGGGCTGCTTCGCGGTGACCCGTGCCGCCGTACCCCACATGCGGGAGAAGAAGTGGGGGCGCATCGTCAACATGACCTCGACCTCGGGCCTGGTGGGCAACGTGGGCCAGGCCAACTACGCGGCAGCCAAGCTCGGGATCGTGGGGCTGACCAAGGTTACCGCGCTCGACATGGCGCGCTACAACGTCACCGCCAACTGCATCTCGCCCTTCGCGTGGACGCGGATGATCGGGACCATCCCCACCGAGACAGAGGCGCAGAAGGCGCGGGTGGAGAAGATCAAGAAGATGGGGCCGGAGCACATCGCGCCCGTGGCGGTGTTTCTTGCCACCGAGGCGGCCAAGGACATCTCCGGCCAAGTTTTCGGGGTGCGCGGCAAGGAGATCATGCTCTTCAGCCACATGCGCCCGATCCGCAACATTCATCACGACCAGGGGTGGACGCCGGAGCGCCTGGCCGACATGTTCCCGGGCACGCTCAAGCACCACCTCGTGCCCCTGGAGACCTCTGGCCAGTACTTCAACTACGACCCGATGGTCTGAAGCGGAGGTCTCGCGTGGAACAGAGCCTCGTGCTGCCGAGCCTCATTGTGGGCCCGTCCCTCCTGCGGGCCCTCACCTCCGACGCCACGGTCGAGCAGATCTGGGCTCCCCCCAAGCCGGGTGAGTGGTCCATGGGCGACGTCGCCCGCCACCTGGTCGCCGCCGAGCAGCGCGTGTTCCTCCCTCGCATCCAGCGCATGCTCACCGAGACCCGGCCAACCTTCGCCTCGGTGGAGGACGTGCTCGCTCCCGGCCGCGAGCTCGGGCCGCTCCTCGATGCCTTCGCGACCGATCGCCGCCGACTGGCTGATCTCCTCGGGCCCGTGACCGCGGAGGGCTGGCAGCGTGACGGCGTCATTCCCCGCGGCCCGGTGACGGTGGCGGTGTATGCGAACATCATCGCCGAGCACGACATCGAGCATCGCCGGCAGATCCACGACATCCGCGAGGGCCTCGGCCTCAATCCCAAGCGAGCGGAGGCGAAGCGGACGCTGCCCATGCCGGAGATCATCGCGGCCATCGCGAGAGCGCCCGAGGAGGTGCGGCGGGCCGCCACGGGGATGGCGCCCACGCTCATGCGCGAGCGGCTACCCGATGGCGGCTGGTCGGTGAAGGAGGTCATGGCGCACCTCCTCAAGGTCGAGCGTGATCTCTTTCAGCCGCGCCTCAGCCTGATCATCTCTGCGGAGCGGCCGGCCTTCCCCTCCTTCGATCCGGATGCGTGGGCTCGCGAGCGCGATCATCGCGAGGGAGACTTCGAGGCCGAGTGGCGCGACTTCAAGGCGGCCCGCGCCGAGACGATCGCGCTCCTGCAGCGCCTGCCCGCCACCGCCGAGACGCGCATCGGGCTCTCCGGTTATTTCGGCCCGGTCACCCTTCTCGAGTACGCCACGCACGTGGTCGACCACGATCGGGAGCACATCGCGCAGATCGCCGCCACGCGCACCGCCGTCGGCGGCTGAGCCTCGACGCTACCGTCGCACGGCGCCGGGCTCAAGCCGGGTAGCGATCACTGCCGGTCTCCGGCCGTCCCGATCTGCTTCGCGCCAACGACCAGCAGGAGAGCCGCGGCGATCACAGAGATCAGCACTCCCAGGTGTTCGGCCACGCGGGGCCGGTGCTCGAGGGCGATCTCCGTGACGCCGGCGGGCACCTCGACTTCGAGCATGCCGTTCGCGTCACGTCGGACGGGGAGCGGTTCGCGCTTGCTGCTGGCCACCCACAGCGGCGAGTACGCGAATCCGACGGACCGCCATCCCGCCGAGCCATCCGTCGTGACTCGCCACGTCTGAGGCCCAGCCGCCTGAGGCAACACGGCGCCCCGCCGCGCGATGTAGACCCTGAAGGGGCCGATCGTACGTGGGGGCAGAAGCCGGTTACTGGGATCGAAAAAGGCGAGCTTGCCCGCGTCCTCACCGGAGGCGACCACCACGGAAATGCCGAGGCGCTCGATCCATGGCTCGATCTCACCGGGCCCGAGCGATTCGAGGGGCCGCCCGAAGAGGGTCACGCCGTCCCGTTCCTCGACGAGCTTCGTGATCGGCCGCGGCTCGGCAGAGCCGGTATAGACGAGGCCGGCCAGAGGCGCGGGGTGAGTGAACGTGCCGTTGATGATCCCGCGCCCGGTCTCGGTGGGAGTGAGCGAGGTGATGTGGCTGTGAGGCCGCCACCACCCAGGGCGATCGTCGAGCGGTATGCCCGAGCGAATGAAGAGCACGCGCCCGGGCGGGGCCTCGCGGATCACCTGCCAGAGCACGTCGAGCCGGGCCCCGCGCACGACCTGGCCGTAAGTCGGCCAGCCTCCGCGCGACGGCCAGAGCGTGAGCGCGGGCTCGGGCGAGCCGGGGGAGCAGAGGAGTGCGATCACAATCATGCCGACCGCGATTCCGGCCGCACCGAGGCGAGGAAATCGCGCCACCAACCGCGGCGCGGCGAGCGAGGCGCCGATGATCAAGGCGAGGAGGAAGCTGTCCACGAGGCGATCGGCGGGGAGCCAGAGAACATCGATGGCTGGCGCGACGATGGCGTCGAGCGCAATCACGAGGGCTAGGGTGGGAGCGAGGGCGTGGAGCCATCGCTCGACCTCGCGGCCATCACGCGCGCTTCGCATCGCCAGCCACGCGGCGAGCTGAGCCAGCGCGAGGACGGCGACGAGCGGGCGCGCGAGCTCTCGCAGCAGGCCCGGCCCAGACGCGTCACCCCAGGCCAGGGGCAGCGCCATGCGGAGATGGGCGAGCAGAGGCAGGAGCCATAGCGCGCTCAGGCCGAGGGCGAGCGCGGCCACGGTGCCCGCCTGAAGCACGCGGCGTCGCCGGTCTCCCGCTCCGAAGCGTGTGCCGAGAGCGAGCAGGATCAGGGCCGCGGGCGCGTGAGCGGGATGGAGCAGCACCACCGCGGCGATCAGCAGGACGGCGGCGAGAGGCATCCGGCGCGCGCCCTCGACCCACGCGACGAGCGAGAGGGCGACGAGAGGCAGGAGGCCCCAGCCGAGCCGCGCCGCGATCAGTCCCCAGCGCAGTCCCTCCTCGACGCCGCTGCGCGAGCCGGCGGAGAGCGTCAACGCCACGAACGCGCCGGGCAAAGCGAGCCAGCCGTTGCCGAGGACACGCCGGAGGAGGGCGAACGTGGCGACCCCAGGCAGAGCCCAGGCGATCCAGAGAACCGCCTGATACGACCTCGGCACGTCGAGCGCGCCGAGCGAAACGGTGTGGAGCGCGGCGCCGAGCCACGCCGCGCCCGGCGGATAGTACTGGAGCTCGGCGTAGCCCGCCCACCAACCCGGGTCGAACCGCCACGGCGCCCAACCCAGTGTAGTCACGTGATGAAGGCGATAGAGCTGGCCGGGATGGTCATCGAAGACGAGGAGACCTCTGCCCAGCGCGGGGATACCGAAGGCGATGGTGTAGGCAGCGAGCAGCAGGACGGGAAGAAGCGGGCGGCTCACGCCTGCCGATGATACGGCACGGGCGAATTTTGGCTCGAAGTTCCGTTGACATTCACAGTTTTCGCCTGTCTACTAGGGCAATTGCTGGCTCGGTCGGTGATCCAGGCGCTGCGCGCCCGGGTCGTAGTGTTCATTTCGGGGCTCAAATCCCCTACCGATGGAGAGGCCATGGAACGACTGAAGGGTTTGAAGTGCCGCGAGTGCGGCCGCAACTATCCTTCCTCCCCCATTCACGTCTGCGAGTTCTGCTTCGGCCCCCTCGAGGTCGACTACGACTACGCGGTAATCGGCGAGCAGATCAGCCGGCCGCGCATCGAGTCCGGCCAGCCCAGCATCTGGCGGTACGCGGATCTTCTCCCCTTGGATCTCGCGGAAGGGGAGACCCATGTGGGACAGGCGGTGGGCTTCACGCCGCTCATCCGCGCGCGCAACCTCGCCGACGAGCTCGGCGTGCGCGAGCTGTACGTGAAGAACGACTCCGTCTGCCATCCGACGTGGTCCTTCAAGGACCGCGTGGTGGCGGTGGCCATCGGCAAGGCCAAGGAGTTCGGCTTCGACACGATCGCCTGCGCGTCCACGGGCAACCTCGCCAACTCCGTCGCCGCCCATTCCGCGGAGGCGCGGCTCAAGTCGTACATCTTCATTCCCGCCGATCTCGAGCGGGGCAAGGTCATCACCACCTTGGTCTACGATCCGACCCTCGTCGCGGTGGAAGGGACCTACGACCAGGTCAATCGCCTCTGCGCCGAGGTGGGCGACAAGTACCGCTGGGCCTTCGTCAACATCAACATCCGCCCGTACTACGCGGAAGGCTCCAAGACCTACGGCTACGAGATCGCCGAGCAGCTCGGCTGGCGCGCCCCCGCGCACGTGGTCGTGCCCTGCGCGGGCGGTTCCCTCATCACCAAGATCCACAAGGCCTTCAAGGAGCTGCGCATGCTCGGCCTCATCCCCGAGGGGAAGACCAGCATGTACGCTGCCCAGGCGGCGGGCTGCGGCCCCATCGTGACCATGATCAAGAAGGACACGGACGTGCTCGAGCCGGTGCGGCCCAACACCATCGCCAAGTCGCTGGCCATCGGCAATCCCGCCGACGGCTACTATGCCTACCGCGTCGCCAAGGACACCGGAGGCTACGGCGAGCACGCGCAGGACGAGGAGATCATCGAGGGGATGCAGCTGCTCGCCCGCACCGAGGGCATCTTCACGGAGACGGCGGGCGGGGTGACCGTGGCCGCTACCCGGAAGCTCATCGAGTCGGGCCGCATCCCGCGCGACGAGCCCATCGTCATCTGCATCACGGGCAACGGGCTCAAGACGCCGGACGTCCTCTACGACCGGCTCTCCGTGGACGTGACCATCCGGCCGTCGCTCGCCGTGTTCGACCAGGCGCTGGCCGATCTGAAATCCAAGTCCGGCATCTGAGCCGGGTACTCGAGGAGACGCGACATGGCCGTGCTCGTGAGAATTCCTACCCCGCTCCGCTCGCTCACCCGGAACCAGGCCGAGGTGCAGGCCACCGCCGACTCCGTGGGCGACCTCATCGAGGATCTGGAGAAGCAGTATCCAGGGCTCAAGGAGCGCCTGCTGGACGAGGGAGGCGAGGTGCGCCGCTTTATCAACTTCTACGTGAACGAGGAAGACATACGCTTCCTTCAGGGCGCCAAGACCGCGTTGAAGACGGGCGACCAGGTCTCCATCGTCCCTGCCATCGCCGGCGGGAGCTGAGCGGGCGGACGTGGAAGCCGAGCGCTGAGACCATGGCGCGGCTCCGCGTCCGGCTGACCTATCCCACCGAGCTCATCCAGCAGCCGATCGTCTATCACCTCGTGAAGGACTTCGCCATCGTGCCGAACATCCGGCGAGCCGACGTTCGAGAAGACCACGGTTGGATCGTGCTCGAGCTGGAGGCGCCGCAGGAAAAGCTCGAGGAGGGCGTGGCCTGGTTGCGCCAGCAGGGGATCAAGGTTGATCCCATCGAGCGGGATGTGGTGCTGTCGTGATCTCCCGGCGCGTCCAGGGATTCACGGAATCGGTGATCCGGGAGATGACCCGGGTCAACAACCAGTACGACGGCATCAATCTCGCCCAGGGCATGCCCAACTTCCCGCCGCCCAAGGAGATCATCGAGGCGGCGCACCAGGCCATCGACGGCGACTTCCACCAGTACGCCATTACTTGGGGCACGCCGCGCCTGCGTCGGGCCATCGCGGCCAAGTACCAGCGCTTCTACGGCATGGACGTCGAGGCCGATCGCAACGTCACGGTGTGCTGCGGGTCGACGGAGACCATGCTCGCCACCCTGATGGCCGTCCTCAACCCGGACGACGAGGTCATCATCTTCGAGCCGTTCTACGAGAACTACGGCCCGGGCTGCATCATGTCCCAGGCCGAGCCGGTCTACGTGCCGCTGGAGCCGCCGGACTTCTCCTTCGATCCCGACCGGCTACGCCGGGCCGTGACCCCGCGCACCCGGGCGATCATCTTCAACAGCCCAAACAATCCCACGGGCAAGATCTTCTCCCGGGCAGAGCTCCAGATCATCGCCGATCTCTGCCTGGAACACGATCTCCTCGCCATCACCGACGAGATCTACGAGCACATCGTCTACGACGGTGCCATCCACACCCCGATCGCCACGTTGCCCGGCATGGCCGATCGCACCATCACCATCTCGGGCATCTCCAAGTCCTACTCGGTCACGGGCTGGCGGGTTGGGTACGCGGTGGCGAGCCCCGAGCTCTCCCTCGGGATCCGGCGGGCTCACGACTTCATCACGGTGGGCGCGCCGCATCCTCTCCAGGAGGCGGCGGTCACCGCCCTCAATCTCCCGGATTCCTACTACGTCTATCTCCGTGAGAGCTATCAGGGGCGGCGGGATCTCCTCTACTCGAAAGTGGAGGCGGCAGGTTTCAAGGCCTTCAAGCCCCAGGGGGCATACTACATCCTCACCGACGTCGCCCACTGGCTCCCCGAGTACCGCTGCGCGGACGATCACGAGTTCGCCTTGTTCCTCGTGAAGGACATTGGCGTCGCCACCGTCCCGGGCTCGTCGTTCTACTCGACGAAAGAGCTCGGGCGGACGAAGATCCGCTTCTGCTTCCCCAAGACCGACGACATGCTGATCGAGGCTGGCCGGCGGCTGCAGAAGCTCGCCCGTTGACCCTCCGGGAGTCCGCCCGCTCGATCTTCGACGCCGCGCTCGCCGCGGGAGACGTGCGCCCACTGGTCGCTCGCGCATTGCGTGAGATGCCTCCGTCCTCGGGCGGCCGAGTGCTCGTGGTGGGAGCGGGCAAGGCCTCGGGGGCCATGGCCGCGGCGGCCGAGGAGGCTTGGGACGATCGCATCGCGGCCGGCGTGGTCGCGGTGAAGGATGGCTACACCGCTCCCACGCGCACCGTACGGCTCCTCGAAGCCGGCCACCCCGTGCCCGACGAACGCGGCGCGGCCGCCGCCCGGGAAATCCTCGCTCTCGCCGAGTCCGCCGGGCCCGATGATCTCGTACTGGCCCTGGTCTCGGGCGGCGGCTCCGCGCTCACGCCGGCGCCGGCGCCGCCCATCACCCTCGCCGACAAGCAGGAGATGACGCGTCTCCTCCTCGCCGCCGGCGCCACGATCAATCAACTCAACGCCGTGCGGAAGCACAGCTCGCTGCTCAAGGGCGGCCAGCTCGCCCGCGCGGCCGCGCCCGCGCGCCTAGAGACACTGCTTTTGTCCGACGTGATCGGCGACACACTGGACGTCATCGCCTCTGGCCCCACCACGCCGGATGTATCCACATTCGGAGAAGCCCTCGAGATCCTGGATCGGTTCGGCCTGCGCGATCGGACACCGCGGAGCATCGTCGAACGGCTTGAACGCGGTGCGCGCGGCGAGGTGGCGGAGACGCCCAAGCCGGGCGATCCCATCTTCGCGCACGTGCGGAACACGGTGATCGGCAACAACGCGCTCGTGGTGGACGCGGCGGCCGCGCAGGCTCGCGCTCTCGGCTTCGCTTCCCACGTGCTCACGCGGTCCCTGGAGGGCGAGGCGCGCGAGGTCGCCCGGGACCTGATCGCCCGGGGGCAGGCGATACGCGCGGGCCGCGGGCCAGTGCCGGCGCCGGCCTGCCTGGTCGCAGGCGGCGAGACCACCGTGACCGTCCACGGGAAGGGGAAGGGCGGACGCTGTCAGGAAGCGGCACTGGCCGCCGCGCTCGCCCTCCGGGACCAGAACGACATCGTCCTCCTCGCCGCGGGCACGGACGGCAGCGACGGGCCCACCGACGCCGCGGGGGCCATCGTGGACGGCGGGAGCGCGGAGCGCGGGCGTCGACGGGGCGTCGACCCTGCGCGCGGCCTCGAGGAGAATGACTCGAATCGAATACTCGACGCTTCGGGAGATCTCCTCGTGACCGGACCTACCAACACGAACCTGCTCGACCTCTACCTGGTCCTGGTGGGCGCGCCGTCGTCCTAGGGGCGACGACCGCTTAGGAGCAGGTCGGATCTTACCAGTAGGACGGCAGCGCGCGTCCGACCTGGCGGAAAAAACTACGGGGTCGGTGAACGCTCCTGCACGACTGTGGGTGAGCTTACGACAGGCAATCGAAAGGCTTCGAGCGCTCCACGGCCTGTCGGCGTCGCAAAGATCCCCGGGGCAAGGTCTTCGAATTCCCGAGCGTCCGGCGTGGCACCGCGATTGCTCTCCCTTTGGCCAGATCTCTGAAGCTCCTCGAGAAAGGAGAGGCCATGCTCGTCCCCTTCGGAACTCACGTGCTCGACCGCGACGGCAAGAGCGTGGGAACAGTCAATAGTCTCGTCCTGCATCCGGACACCCAACAGGGGGTGGCGGTCGTCGTGCAGCAGGGTGTGCTGAATCGTCGCGAGATCGTGGTGCCCCTCAACAAGATCGCAAGCGCCGACAAAGATGTCCGTTTGACCCTGCGAGCCGACGAGCTCGCCGACCTCGACCTCTATGACGCCCATCCTCTCCGGCCCATGCCTGATCACTGGCCAATGCCGATGGGTTTCGACCTGCGGAGCTTCTTCCTGGTGGCGGGCAACGGCTGGACGAATGCGGTGCTGCCGTTCGTCCGGACCTCGCCCACGGTATCGGGCACGCCCGCCTTCGTCCGGGACACGGACAACCAGGAGGAACCGGCCATCGCCGCTTCCACGCCGGTCTACGATCGCAAGGGCCACCGTATCGGCGACATCGAGGCGGTCGAGATCGACCCGGCGTCGGCTCGGATCACGCGGGTGCTCGTTCGCGAGGGTCTGTTGTTCCACCACGACACCGCCATCCCGGCCAGTCTGATCGAGTCGGTCACCAGCGACCGAATCACCGTGCGACTCGCTGCCGATGACCTCAAGAAGCTCGAGAGCGGGTTGGCGTCCAAGCATGAGGGGATTCAGGATGCCCACCCATCACGTCCCTGAGCCGCCTCCAGGCTGACGCAAAGGGAGGGGGCCCGAAGACCCCCTCCCACCAGTCTGCCTAGCTGTTTGCCATCTGCTTCATGGCTTCCTTGGCCCGGCGGCTCATCTCGTCGGGCGGCACATCCTCCTTGTGAGTGGCGAGAGCCCAGTGATGGCCGAAAGGATCGACCAGCTTGGCGAAGCGGTCTCCCCAGAACATGTCGGCGGGTGGCATGATCGCCTTGGCCCCCGCCTGCACTGCACGGTTGAACGTCGAGTCGACGTCCGGTACGTAGAGGAGCACCGATCCCGTCGCCCCGCCGAGCGACTCCGGCGCCTGCGTTTCTCCCTTCGGGTGTTCGTCGCTCATGAAGAGCATCGAGTCACCGATCTTGATCTCGGCATGCATGACGCCCTTGCCCTCGGGACCGGGCATGCGCATGACTTCCTGAGCGCCGAACGCCTTCTTGTAGAAGTCGATCGCGGGCGCAGAGTCGCGCAGGGTGAGGTAGGGCGTGACGGTCCGGAATCCGTCGGGAATGGGCTTCACGGTCTTGCTCATCGTCGATTCCTCCCTTCGCTGGTGATCGAGCTCGCAGAGCGCTGAGCGCGCCCCGCGTTGCTCGTCGAGCTCGATCGAAGTGGTTCGATAGCGGCGCGCGGCGACGCGCTCATCGCTCAGCCTACCTCCGGTCGGCGAGTATGGCGATCC
>DATGCY010000515.1:0-3238 GCA_035311385.1 Candidatus Methylomirabilota bacterium | reverse complement strand
CTGCGGCAGAATAAATCTTCGCCGCGTCGACGATTTCGCTCGCTTCCACGTATTCGTCCACCTGATGCGGGATGAGGCGATTGCCCGGGCCGCAGGTGACGATGGGAAGGCCGAGCTCCATCCTCAAGATGGTCCCGTCGGTGGAGCCAGGAACGCCGCCGTAGCGTGGCGGCTTTCCCGTGGCCTTGCGCACGCCGTGGATCATCGCCTGCACCACGGGCTCCGACTTGTCGACGCGCGTGGCGAGTCGGAACGCGTTCACGGGCTCCCATTCGAGCTTCACCCCAGGCAGCTCGCCCTCGGCCTGCCGGCACAGCCCATCGAGCTCCGCCTGGACTCCTTCAGCGCCGATGCCGGGGGTGAGACGCACGTCGAGGGTGATCTCGGCGAGAGCGGGAATGACGTTGGACTGCGGCGCGCCGACGCCGCGGGGCGGCCCCTGGATGATGGTGGGCGTCACGGTGGGCGGCTTGAGGTAGCGGCTGCGCTCGCACTGACGGCGGATTCGCTTCTCGAGCGCGGGCGCCTGACGGAGGATCGCTCCGAGGGCCGAGATGGGATTGACGCCGGCCTCCGGCATTGCGCCGTGGGCCATCTTGCCCCGGGCCCGGATGCGCGCCCACACCACTCCGCGTTGCTCGAGGCAGAGCTCATTCTCCTCGGGCTCGCAGATGATGGCGGCATCCAGCTCCCGCCCCGCCTCGGACTTGACGAGGTGACGGACGCCGATCATGGCGTCCTCCTCGTCGACGAGCGCGCCCACGACGAGCTTCCCCTTCGGCGTGACGCCGGCGCGCTTGAAGGCGGCGAGGGCAATCATGGCGGCGGCGAGCCCGCTCTTCATGTCGGCGGCGCCGCGGCCGTAAATCCGCCCGTCGTGCATCTCGGCGGCGAAGGGCGGCCAAGTCCACGCCGTGGGATCGCCCTCGGTCACGACGTCCGTGTGGCCTTCGAGCAGGAGGCATCGCCGACCGGGTGACTTCTCGCCAATCCAGGCGAGCACGTTGGGGCGTCCGGGGGCGACGTCCTGGATCTGCACGGGCAGCCCTTCGCGCTCGAACCACGACGCGACGAAGGCAGCGGCCTGAGCTTCGGTGGCGCCGGGCTCACCCGGGCGATAGACGCTGGGGATCCGGACGAGAGCACGCGTGAGCTCGGCGACCTCCTCGGCGTTGATGCGCTCGAAGACGCGCGCGAGCTCTGTCACAGGAGCCCGGGGTTACTCCAGCGGGAACGACAGGATGATGGCGTCGAGGCGGATCACGCGATGCTCTTCACCGGCCACGTAGAAGAAGTGCCCCTCGATCTCCTCGGGATTCTCCTCGAAGGCGACCACACTCTTGATCGCCGGCATCTCACGGAAGGCATTGGCGCCCTCGTCGAAGCCGTCGCCCCGGCCCACCACTTCTCCGTATCGGATCGGCGATCCCTTGGGACAGTGCACACGCACATCCGCGGGAGGCTCGGCCATGAGACGCACGAGCAGGTTGATGCCGAAGACCTGGAAGGGTATGGGGTTCATGCCGTCATCCTACCACACCCGATTGGAGGCCTCTGTCCGCGGCCGCGGGCCGCGCCCGATCAGTCGCCTACGCCGGGCAGCATACGCTGGCCGCCGGGCTTCTCGATGCCCTCGAGCTTCGCCTCCACGCGGTTGAGCGCAGCCCCCGCCTCATCGTACTTGTTGCGCGCGTTGGTCAGGTGCCGGCCCACCACGTCGAAGCTCTCGCGGAAGCGGTCGAGGTCGCCACCCAGGCGCGTGAGGCGTTCCTGAATCTCCTGGGCGCTGCGCTCGATGGCCAGGCCGCGGAGGCCGAGCACGATCACCCGCAGGTAGGCGTAGAGGCTGTTCGGCGACACGGGGATGACGCGGCGGGCCGCCGCGTAGACGGCGGGTGGATCCTCCTCGCTCCCCTCGTCACGGCTGATAGCCTCGAAGTAGACGTTCTCGGCGGGAATGTACATGAGGGCGAAATCGAAGGTGCCCTCGTCGGGAAGGATGTAGCGCTTGGCGATCTCGTCGGCCCGCGCCTTGACGTCGCGCACGAAGGCGCGACGGGCCTGACGCCGCGCCGTCTCGTCGGTCTCCTGGAGAAGGCGCTGGAAGTTCTCCAGGGGGAACTTGGCGTCCACGGGCACGAGGCGGTCACCGATGCGCACCACCGCGTCCACCCGATCGCCCGTGGTGAACTGGTGCTGCAGCCCGTAGTGCTCCCGGGAGAACATCTGACCCAGCATGTTCTCGAGGAAAGTCTCGCCGAGGCCGCCGCGGACCTTGGGCGACTTGAGGATCTGCTCGAGGCCGGCGATGCTCCGTCCCACGTCGAAGATGCGCTGGTTCGCCTCGCCCATCTTGCCCAGGCTCCCCTGCACGTCGCCCACCACGCGCCCCACGTGCTGGAGCTCACGCTGCACACTGGCGCCCACCTGCCCCATTTGGGCCGTCATCTGTGCGGAGAACTGGGCGAGCTCCTGGCGCACGGTGGCCGCCGTCTCCGCCAGGCCCTTCTGCGCCTCGTTGCGGGCCGCCTCCACCTCGCGCTGAAGAAGGAGCATGGACTGATCGGGCTCGCTCCGCCGCGCCTCCATCTCCCCGAGGCGCGCGGCGAGCCGGAAGAGCGCCCAGCCGGTCGTGATCACACCCGCCGCGAGCACCACGAGGAGGAAGGCGGCCCACCACGGCATCAGGAGCTCCTCCGCGCCGCGCCACGGCCGCGCCAGTGGATGCAGACGGGTTGGAGCCGGCAGGGCGCGCACACGCGGGCGTCGCGACGATTCAGGCACTGGCCGGACATGCGCTTGTGACAGAGGGCGAAGTCGTACTTCACCGGGTCGTCGGGGTCGAGCCGTCTCAGCCCGCTGGTGATTTCCTCGACCATGCGCCAGTTGCGGCTGCGTCGCCGCGTGAGCCCGATGGAGCGGGCCATGTTCTCGATGTGCGTATCCACGGGCATCAGCAGCGCCGAGGGAGGCACGCCGCGCCAGATCCCGAAGTCCGGCGCCTCGCGGCGGATCATCCAGCGCAGGTAGAGATGCAGGCGCTTACACGCGCCGCCCGTCGACGGCCGGGGGAACCAGTGTTTGTAGCCGTAGGAGAGGCGCCGGCGCGGGAAGACACGGGAGAGATCCTGGTCGAGGAAGCCCTGGGAGAAGTGCTCGAGGGCGAAGCCCACGTGGGCATGCGCTGACGAGTAGCCCTCGAGGAATAAGGCCTCGAGCGAGCCGTGGCGGACGAGGA
>DATGCY010000514.1:0-3577 GCA_035311385.1 Candidatus Methylomirabilota bacterium | reverse complement strand
AAGCTCGCGCGCCACACTGGCGCTCGTGCGCTCGTCCGGTCAGGTGCAATAGGCGACCACCGGGCGCGTCATGTCGAGCTCGAGGCTCGCCACGCCGCCCTTCTTGATGTCTTCTGGGGAGAGCCTGATCGAACCGTGAATGGTTATGGGATTCTGCTCGTACGCCTCCTCCGAGCGCGTGTCGAGGATGATCGGCCTCTTACCCGCTTCGGCCAGCTTGAATACCTCTGAGGGGCCGACGCGATAGCGATTCTTCTGCCAGCGGACCAGGTACTGCGTACCGAAGCCTCCCGCGGACAGGAAGGTGACGCCGATGGCCACCCAGAACCATGGGAAGGGCCGCGGCGGCGGGTGCTTCACCTTGTCCCGAGCCTCGCCGAGCATGCGCTTCACGTCGGCGAGTCCGGCCAGGATCCTGTCCGCCTCCTCGAACCTCCGCACGGCATTCTTGAAGTCCTCCGTGAAGAAGTCGTGGAGCCCCGCGAACCACACGGGATTGAACTTGCCCAGATCGTCGATCTTGATCGGGGTGTCCTTGACGAAAGTCCGTACCGCCTGCGCGGGGATGATGAAGTTGAAGCCCTGCACGATGCTGCCCTCGGGGCCGGGGGCGAGGGAGACGAAGGTGAGCACGCCCAGCAGCTCACCGCGGGCGTTGATGGCGGGTCCACCGGAGTTCCCCCACGCCGCCGACGCGTCCGTCTGGATGACGGGATGGTTCGCCCGGTCCTGCTTGAAGCCGGACACCGCGCCGTTCGTGACGGAGGCTTCTACGCTGGCGGACTGGTTCAAAAGCTCGTGGGAGAGAACCACGCCGGGGAAGCCCAAGATGCGGATGGAGTCGCCGATCTGTGCGGCGGTGGAATCGGCGAGCGGCAGCATTGGATAGTTGCCCTCGGGCACCCGCAGGATGGCGAGATCGCGCCCCGACATGGCGCCGGGCTCGGTGCTCACGGGCGGGCTGTACTTCTTCACCTCGGCCTTGAGACGGTTGCCGTTCGAGAGCACCACGGACACTTGCGGCGTGATGTTGACCTTCACCGTGGGCAGGACTTGGTCGAGGAGCTTGCGCTTGATCGCGTCCTCGGCGTCGGGCCGCTCTCCCGGTTGCATGCCCTTGGCCTTGAGGGCAGATTCCAGGCAGGCCGTGGTCACCGCCCGCTGGGCCACCTGGTTGACGAGCCAGCGCGGCGTCTCATACGCGGGCTGGACCACGTGGCCGTTGGTGATGACCCACCCCGCGGGATCGATGAACCACCCTGTGCCGGTCTCGCGGAAGGGGGGCGGCGTGATGGACTGCGGGCCGCTGCCACAGTTGAGCGTGACCTCGGCCGCGACCTCGGAGATGACGAGCACCGTCGCCGGCTTCGCGCGGAGGACCGTCTCCTGCACGGAGAGCAGCGGCTGGGACCAGGCGAGTTCCGCCCACACCACCGCGACGGCGAACCCGAAAACCATCGGCAGGAGGAATCGGCGTATCATGCTGACCGCGGCTATTTTACACCAGGAGGGGGAAGCATGAGCCGTCCGAGCGGAGAGGTTCCCAGCCGGACCTTCAAGGCTGGCGAGGTCATATTCAAGGAAGGCGACGACGCGAAGAGCGAGGCCTTCCTCGTGCACGAGGGCAAGGTGGAGGTGCGCAAGGTTTTGGGCGGCGAGGACAAGCTCCTCCGTGTTTTGGGCAAGGGTGAGCTCCTCGGCGACTTCGCGCTGTTCCGGAACGCGCCGCGCTCCGCCACCGCCCTCGCCGTTGAGCCGGTCACCCTCCTCGTCATCCCCGCCAACCGACTCGACGCCATGGTCCGCACCAACCCCGCCCTCGCCATGGCGATCATCAAGGATCTCGTCGGTCGCATGCTCGCCGCCGAGGACCGCGTGCGCGAGGCGGAAGAGCGGGCGCGTGAGGCCGAGGAACGGGAACGGAAGCGAAAGGCGGAGGAGGGCGGGACTCCGTGAGATCACGCCTCACCCTGCCCGGTCCCCTGAGCGGAGAGGAAATCTCCTAGAGGCGGAAGGTGTCGGCGGCGAGCCCGGCGATGTGACGGCCGATGGCGAGGGAGGCCGTGGCCGCCGGTGAGGGCGCGTTGACCACGTGCACGGCGCCCTCGGCGACGCTGATCCGGAAGTCGTCGACCAGCGACCCGTTGGCGCTCACCGCCTGCGCCCGCACGCCTGCCCCACCCCGCTGGATGTCGCCGATCTGAATGGCCGGCACCAGCTTCTGGAGCGAGCGCACGAAGGCCGCCTTGCTCGCCGAGCGATACAGCTCGTAGCTGCCCATCTTCCAATAGCGGCGCGCCATGTGCCAGAAGCCCGCGTAGCCGAGGAGGCCGAGAGTCTCCCCCGGCTTCACCGTGCCGAGGGTGTATCCCTCGCGGGCGAAGGCGAGGACGGCGTTCGGCCCCGCCTCCACATCGCCGTGGACGGTGCGGGTGAAGTGCACGCCGAGGAACGGGAACTCCGGATCGGGCACGGGATAGATCAGGTTCTTCACCAGTGAGCGGCGGTCGGGACGCAGCATGTAGTACTCGCCGCGGAACGGTATGATGCGCACCTCGGGCCGGATGCCCATGAGGCGCGCCACGTGATCGGAATAGAGGCCCGCGCAGTTGACGAGGAAGCGGCTCTCCACCGGGCCTCGCGCCGTATCGAGACTGAGGCCCTGTCCCGTGCGCCGGATGGCGGTGACGCCCGCTCCCGTCATGATCTCCACGCTCCGCCGTTTGAGGAGCTCGGCCATTTTGTCGGCGACCTGGACGTAGTCGACGATGCCCGTCTCCGGCACGAGGAGCGCCCGCACCGCCCGGCAATTCGGCTCGTAGGCCTTCACCTCGTCGCCCTCGAGCACTCTGAGCCCCTGCAGTCCGTTGGCCTGCCCGCGCTCGTGGATGTTCTTGAGCCGGCCGAGCTCGCTCTCGTCCGTGGCCACGATGAGCTTGCCGCACAGCTCCCAGTGGATGCCGTGCTCGCTGCAGAAGGCCTTCATGAGCCGCGCGCCTTCGGTACAGAGGCGCGCCTTGAGTGATCCCGGCTTGTAGTAGATGCCGGAATGGATGACACCACTGTTGTGGCCCGTCTGGTGGGTGGCGATCTTCGCTTCCTTGTCGAGGATGACCACGCGCGCCTGCGGGTACCGCTCGGTGAGGGCGAGCGCGGTAGCAAGGCCGACGATGCCGCCGCCGACGATGGCGATATCCGTGGACTGGCTCACGGCGCCGAGAATACCACGCCTCTAGATTCACGAGCGCCGCACCTGCGATCGGGGCGGATGGCGGCGGGGGCGGGGGAGCGCTCCGGCGGAGTGGGACCCCCCAAGCCTGTGCGCTGCCCGCAGGGCGGCGATTCAGGCGAGTGGGTGACGCAGCTGGAGCGCTCCCCCGCCCCCGCCGACGGGCCCCCCGACCTCGCGCTCCGCGTGTTCATGAATCATTTGGGCTAGAGCTTCGCCACGCCCGCTCGCGCGCAGTCCTCGTCCTGCTGGGCGGTACCGCCGCCCGTGCCGCAGGCGCCCTCGACCACGCCGTTGCGGATGATGGGCACCGCGCCCTGACTCGGGATCATGTGCCCGCCCTCGGCG
>DATGCY010000513.1:0-9163 GCA_035311385.1 Candidatus Methylomirabilota bacterium | reverse complement strand
GCTGGCCGCGATGGATCGACTCAAGCAGGGCGATACGAAAACGAGCACACCCTTCGAGATCCCCAAGCGAGGCGAGCAGCGGGGTGTCGGCTTCTGGGGCGCCGGGCGTGGATACCTGACGCACCATCTGACCCTGGACCGGGGCGCCGTGGCCAACTATCAAATCCTCACGCCCTCGACCTGGAATGCCTCGCCCAGCGACCGCTGGCGGCAGCCCGGCCCGTACGAGGAGGCCGTGCTCAACACGCCGCTCCTGGAAGAGACCGACGACCCGGTGAAGTTCAAGGGGATCGACATTCTCCGCGCCATCCGGAGCTTCGACCCCTGCATGCCGTGCACCACCCACATCCATTCGGACGCGGGCGTCATCACGCGGGAGGTGAACACCTGCGCCTGTGGTCTAGACGACGAGGGCGGATAGACGGTGCGGGTCATTGTTGCGGGCATCGGGTATCGCAACCTGCGCGATCACTCCGTCGGCGTCGTCGTGGCCGACCGCCTTCTCGAGCGAGCGTGGGCCGGCGACGTGGTGGTGGAAGATCTCAGCTACAATCCGATCGCCGTGATGCAACGGTTCGAGGACGAGCCGCCGGATTGCCGCTTCACGCGAGCAGTGGTGGTGGCGGCCGCGGAGCGAGGGCAGCGTCCGCCCGGAACCGTCACCGCGTACCGGTGGAATGGCGTCTTGCCCAACGACGAGGAGGTACACCGCGCAGTGACCGAGGCGGTGACCGGCGTCATCGCCCTCGACAACACCCTCGTGGTCACCCGACACTTCGGCGGTCTGCCCGACGAGGTCGTGGTCATCGAGGTGGAGCCTGGCGTTCAGGAATTTGGGGAAGACTTCAGCGAGCCCGTGGCCCGTGTGATCGATCACATATGTGAGCTCGCTGTCTCCATGGCCACCGACGCTTCGGCAGTAGGCCAGCTCCCGATCGGTGGGCTCGGCGGTGGGATATCCATGGCCACCGGGCAATGCCTCTCATGAAGGCAGATGTCCTCGAAGAGGTCCAGCGGCTCATCGAGGCGCTCGAGTCGCACCCCGACCCCGCGGTGCGCGCCGACGTGACGGCCTTGCTTCAGGGCATCGATGCCGTTCACCGCACCGCGCTGACCCACCTCGTGGACGCTATCCGGGGCATGGCCGGCGATGCCTTCGTCAATCGGCTCGCCGGCGATCCGGCCATCCGCCTGCTCCTCATGTCCTACGAGCTTCTGGCGGTGGACCGGCGGCTGCTCGCGGAAGAGGCGCTCGATGCCGTGCGGGGGCATCTGCACGATCACGGGATCGATGTCGAGCTCGTAGACGTGGTGGGCGGGGCCGTGTATGTCCGTCTCCACGGGCTCCGCGACGGCGGCCGAAACATCGATGCCGTGCGCCACGACCTCGAGGAAGCGTTACGCGAGGGGTTGGTAGGCTTCCAGGAGCTCGTGGTCGGAGACCGCCCGGACGTAGGGCAGACGCTGCTGCAGGTGGGATTGCGGCGGGCTCAGCGGCCGGTGTACCGGCGCGTGTGCGGCACCGCCGACGTCCCCCCCGGCCAGGTCAAGGCGGTCGATATCGAAGGTCAGCCGATACTCATCGCGAATGTAGACGGCGAGTTTCATGCGGTGACGAATCGATGCGGCGACACGCCGCTGCCGCTTCAGTTCGGGACGCTGGAGGGTGCCGAGCTTCGATGTTCCTGGCACGGCTGCCGCTACGACGTCCGGACGGGGAAGCGGTGCGATGGGGGCAGCGAGCAACTCGGCATCTCGCCCGTGGCCGTTGAAAATGGTGAGATTCGGGTGGCCGTCGGCGTCGAGCCGGCGCTCGGGGGCTGACCGTGCGCACCCTCATCGCTGGATTCGGCAATGTTCTCCGCGGCGACGATGGTTTCGGCGTCGAGGTCATTCGGCGATTGGAGCAGCGTCGGCCCACTCCGGGAGTCGATCTGATGGAGGTGGGCACGGCGGGGATTCGGCTCGCCCAGGAGCTCCTGACCCCATGCGACCGACTCATCATCGCCGACGCCATGAGCCGCGGCGGAGCACCCGGAACCGTGTACGTGGTCCAGGTGGAGTCCGTGGAGTCGGCAGGGGAAGTGGATCTTCATCTCGCCGTGCCGTCGCGCGCCCTGGCGGTGGCCAAGGCCCTCCGGGCGTTGCCTCCCGAGGTCTTCATTATCGGGTGCGAGCCCGCCGAGGTAGACGAGCTGACCACCGAGCTGACCCCGCGGGTGCGCGCCGCGGTGGAGGCGGCGCTGGAGCACATCGACCGGCTCCTCGAAGGGACATGCCCAGCGTCGGATCCCGTGGCGGCATTGCGGCAGCGAGACGAGATCTTGCAGATCATGTTCTGGCTCCATGGCGAAGGCCTTGGGCCGGACGTCAGCCCCGCCGACATCCTCCGCTTCATCGAGGACAGCCACGTGGTGCATGCGACACTGCGTCAGCTCGTGGAGGACGGCTTCGCTGAGCCCCAGTTCGACAACGTGGGCACGCCACGCTATCGGCTGACCACTCTCGGGATGCGGGAAGGTCGCCGACGGTTCCTCGATGAGTTCGAGCCCTACCTCGCCCGGCATGCTCACGGAGAGTGTGGCTCAGCCGACTGTGATTGCCACACGGGGGGCGGGGACTGCCGGGGCCTTGCCTGATGGCGCCCGTCGCGGCGACGTGCGGCTGCGGCTCGGGCCTCGCGGCCACCGACTGTCTCTGTCCGGCCGCGCCGCTGGCGAAGCTCATCGGCCGCCGCTATGCACTCGGCCTGCTCAGCCTCATCGCCAACCACGGAACCGTCCGATTCAACGAGCTCCGGAGCCGGCTCGGCGACGTCAGCTCGTCCACCCTGGCCACCCGACTGGCGGACCTCGAGGAGGCGGGCCTGATCGAGCGCACGGTGCATCCCGAGACCCCGCCCCGAGTCGAATACTCGCTGACGGGACGCGGCCGAGAGCTCTGCCGCGTGCTGAACGACTTTCTTCGACGCGGACAGCCGAGGCAGGGTTGAGCTCGTCGTCCCTTTTTTTTGTCCGACTCACTTCGATTCTTCGCAGCACGTTTCGTTCGTCGAACGGCTGCGCGGAGGTTCCATGCGCCGCCGTCGCCTGACCGTGCTGGCCCTTCTCTTGTCCGCGGTCATCACGCTCCTGGTCGGCGTCCCCGCTCGAGCCCAAGACCAGCCCGTGCGCGGCGGCACGATCGTGGTGGCCATCGTGGCAGACCCGGGCCATTTGAATCCCGCGATTACCACCAGCGGGGCCACTCACGCTGCCTCCGAGCTCATCTATAACGGGTTGCTGGGGCGCGACGAGCGGGGTGACCCGGTTCCAGAGCTGGCGGAGAGCTGGCAGGTCGAGCAGGGCGGGGCGGTGTATCGGTTCCGTCTCCGTGACGGGGTCAAATGGCACGACGGCAAGCCCTTCACGGCAGCCGACGTCAAGTTCACGTTCGAAGAAGTCCTCCTCAAGTTTCACGCGCGGACGAGAGCCTCCATGGGATCGCTCCTCGCGGGCCTCGAGGCGCCCGACGATCGGACCGTGATCTTCCGCTTCAAGCAGCCGTATGCCCCGCTGCTGTATCAGCTCGACGCGACGGAGGCACCGATCATCGCTCGGCACCTCTACCAGGGAAGCGACCCCCAGACCAATCCGGCGAACGGCAATCCCGTCGGCACCGGTCCGTTCAAGTTCGTGTCCTACACGAAGGGCACGGAGATCCGCCTCGCTCGCAATCCGGCCTACTTCAAGCCGGGGCTGCCGTACCCCGATGCCCTCGTCATGCGCATCATTCCTGATCTGTCCGTGCAGGTGCTCGCCCTCGAGAATGGCGAGGCAGATTTCCTGTGGGAGCTGCCCGGGCCTCTGCTGAGTCGCATCAAGAGCGACACGCGTTTCCAAACCGCTCGGACCGGCTACCATCCCGGTGGATCGAACTGCATCATGACCATGAGCTTCAACCTCGAGCGGCCGATCCTGAAGGAGGTCCGGGTCCGCCAGGCCATCGCCCATGCGCTGGACCGCCAGGCGTTTCTCTCGCAGATCCTCTTCGGTGAGGGCAAGGTCGCCACCGCTCCCATCTCCAGCGAGATTCCATGGGCCCACGCCACGGGCCTCGCCCTACCGAGATCTGACCGCACGGAGGCCGAGAGGCTCCTCGAAGGGGTAGGGTGGAAAAAAGAGGGCGAGGGGCCGCGGACGGCTCGTGGCGTGCCCGGCGTCCCCGACGGAACGCGGCTGTCCATCGACTTCCTTCACTTTCCGGCCTTTGCGAAGTATGGCGAGTTGGTGCGTCAGCAGCTCGGGACGGTGGGCATCAGTGTAGTGCTTAGACCGCTCGAGCCCGCCGTTTTCGCTCCCACCGTGTTCAAGGACCGCAACTTCGACTCCAATGTCATCTCGTATTGCAACGGACCGGACCCGGAGATCGGCGTGCGTCGGATGTATCACTCCTCCCAGATTGGTCCGGCCCCGTTCACCAATGCGGCGGCCTACCGGAACCCCCGCGTTGATGCCCTCTTCGACGACGCGAGCCGGACGGTGGAGCGCGAGAAACGCTCCCGGCTCTATCGCCAGATCCAAGAGATCGTGGTGCAGGATGTGCCCTACTACTGGCTGGTGGAGACGGTGAACACGCGGGCGTGGACGGCGCGCTGCTCGGGCTTCCGAGCCTGGACGGGACTCTTCGCGGAGGGGGCCTTCTGCCGACGGTAAGCCCAACGTGCCGCCTCGCTATCTGCTGAGACGGCTCGCTCAGGTCCTGCCTACCGTGGCGGGGCTGCTCGTGCTGAACTTCTGCATCATCCACCTCGCTCCGGGCGATCCGGCGATCGCCCTCGGGGGGGAGCACGGGGATGCCGCCTACTACGCATTCCTGCGCAGTCGATTCGGGCTGGATCGCCCTCTGCCCGAGCAGCTACTCACCTATGTCTCGAATGTGCTCCACGGCGATCTGGGCACCTCGTTCGTCCATGGGCGATCCGTAACCCGGGTGATCGCGGAAAGAGTGCCGGCCACTCTTTTGCTCGTGGGCACCGCGCTCGTGCTGTCGAGCGTGGCCGGGGTCGCGCTGGGAATCCTGGCCGCTGGCTTTCGCCGCCGTTCGGTGGGGGTGACGCTCAACGTCGCCGCGTTGCTCGGCTACGCCACGCCCTCATTCTGGCTGGGTCAGATCGCCTTGCTCGCCCTCGCCGTGGGCACCGGGCTATTTCCCGTGCAGGGCATGACCGATGCCCGCCATCCGCAGACCGGACTCGCGCATCTGGCGGATGTGCTCCATCACTTGGTGCTGCCCGCCGTGGTGCTCGCCATCAACGAGCTCGCTCTCACCATGCGCCTGGTGCGCACCGGCTTGCTCGAAGCGCTGGGCGCCGACTATGTGCGCGCAGCCCGGGCGAAGGGATTGCCGGAAGCTCTCGTGGTCCGACACGCGCTGCGGAACGTGATGCTGCCCGTCCTCACGGTGATCGGAAGCCGGGCCGGCATGTTCCTGTCCGGAGCCGTGCTCGTCGAGGTGGTGTTTGCCTGGCCCGGGCTGGGACGTCTGCTCCTGTCTTCCTTGCTCTCGCGGGACTACCCGGTCTTGCTGGGCATGTTCCTGATCATGTCGGTGGGAGTGGTCCTGGCCAACCTGATCACCGATCTCACCTATGCCCGACTCGACCCGCGCATTCGTTATCAGTAACGAGCTGCCGACCCTCGGGCTCCGTGCGTTGGAGAGCCGGAGCGGTCTCTGGCGAATCCTCCGCACGGGCGCAGGCCGCGTCGGCATTGCCATCACCGGCGGCCTGCTCGCCGTCGCGCTCCTGGCCGGCCGGATCGCCCCCGCCGGTCCATTCACGTCCGTCGGGTTGCCCTTGACCGCGCCGACCCTCGCCCACCCCATGGGGACAGACGATCTCGGCCGCGATGTCCTCTCGGGAGTGGTGTATGGAACCCGGACGTCTATCCTCCTGGCGATCCTGGTGAGTCTGCTGAGCGGCGCTCTCGGGATCGCCGTCGGCTCCACGGCGGCATGGCAAGGGCGGAGAGTGGACGATGCCCTCATGCGATTCACCGAGTTCGTGCAGATCGTGCCGCGGTTCTTCCTCGCCGTTATCGTCGTGGCCGTGTTCGGGGCGGGTCTCGATCGCCTCGTCCTGCTCCTCGGTCTGACCTCGTGGCCATGGATCGCCCGGGTGGCCCGCGCCGAAGTACTATCGCTGAAGCAGCAGGAGTTCGTCGAGGCGGCGCGATCCCTCGGGGCAGGTCAGGCGCGGGTTCTGCTTCGTGAGGTGCTGCCGAACGCGCTGCCGCCGGTGGTGGTCGTGCTGTCCCTGACCGCGGCCAGCGTGATCCTGATCGAGGCCGGGTTGTCGTTTCTCGGACTGGGCGATCCGGACGTCGTGAGTCTGGGTTATCTCGCCAACAATGCGCAGCGGTTCCTACGAGTCGCGTGGTGGATGGCGGCTTTCCCTGGCGCCGCCATCGCCCTCGCCGTGCTGGGCTTGAATCTGCTGGGCGACGGGCTCAACGAGGGATTGAATCCGCGCGCCGGACGCTGAGGGGAGCCGCCTAGGCGGCGGTCAGGAGCCGGTCGGCGAGCCGTCGAATGGCGGCCACGCTCGTGGCCTCGGGCCGTTGGTCGATCACCGCGGCGCCCTGCTCATCGGCTTCCACGACCGCGGGATCGAAGGGAACGATCCCCGCGACGGTGACCTCGTGACGCCCGGCGAACTCCCGGACGGTGGCCTCATCCCTCGAGGAGCGGATCTTGTTCGCCACCATGGAGATACGGCCGATGCCAAGATCCTTCGCGAGGGTGAAAGAGCGCTGAGCCGCCTCGAGCGACTTGAAGTACGGCTCGGCGACGAGGAGGAGCGTGTCGACGTGGCGAGCTGTCCCGCGGCTCAGGTGTTCGAGTCCGGCCTCGAGATCGACGACGGTCATGCGCGAGGTCGTCGAGACCAGGCCCCGGAGCACGCCACGCACGGTGGCGTGTGCTCGGCACAGTCACCCGGAGCCCCCGTGATCGGGCTGGCCCATCACGAGGAGGGTGAGGTTCTCTCCGACGGGCTGGCCGAACCGCTCGATGAAGTCCTCCGCGGGCACCTTCAGTTCGAGTCTCGTACCGCCCTCGCCGTCGGGCTTCTCTTCTAGCCAATCGCGGGGAATCGCGGGCAGGGAAGCGGCCTGCCCATGAGCCAGGCCCAAGGTCACCGCCAGGTTCGGATTGCTGTCGTCATCCAGGGCGACGACCCGCTGGCCGCGTTCCGCGAGAATACGCGCGAGGGTGCCGGCCACGGTGGTCTTGCCGGAACCGCCCTTTCCGCCGATCGCGATCTTCATGGCCGCTCAAAGGTACCGCAACAGCGGCGCGGTTGCCAGGGGCGTCCCTCGCACATCTGGAACCGCGCTGAGGCAGCGGCTCGTTGCCTTCGAGATCGGACTATGGTCAGATGCGGTTGCCGCGTTGCTCCTCGGTACTGGTGCCGTGGGACACGCTGACCGATCGACCCAACCGTGTCCTCTACTCGTGGAGGTATCCGCCATGGCGCAGGTCGCGTGGCAGGTCGCAGGTGACTACTTCGAGACGTGCAATTGTGCCTACCTCTGTCCCTGCATCACCAGCAATATGGCGGCGGCGCCCTCGAAGGGTGAGTGCTTCGTCGCGCTGGCCTTTCATGTCGATCAGGGGCGATACGGAGGCACGGCTCTTGACGATCTGAACTTCGCGGTCATCGCGCATACCCCAGGGGCTATGGCTGAAGGCCACTGGTCTGTAGGGGTCATCGTCGATGAGCGGGCCACCCAGGAGCAGCGTGATGCGCTGGCCGGCATTGCCAGTGGCCAGGCCGGCGGTCCGATGTCTGCGCTCGGTCCGCTCGTCGAGCGAGTGCTCGGTGTGGAGGCCCGGCCGATCACCTACCGGAAGGACGGGACGAAGCGGTCCCTCTCCATCCCCGGAGTTGTCGAGCAGGCGGTGGAGGGTGTGCCGAGCCCCGCCAAGCCCGGCGAGCCCCTCTACGTCGACAACACGCTACACCCGGCGAACCCACGCCTCGCCTTGGCCCGCTCCACGGGTAGTAGTCTGAACGCATTCGGCCTTCGTTGGGAGGACAAGAGCGGGCAGAACAACGGCCACTTCGCCCCGTTCGCGTGGAAGAGCGCCTGACAAAAGTTCAGGTCCGGCTGCTCGAGCCGACACAGTTGGTCGTGCTCGGCGGCGTCGCGGCGCTCGCCGGCATCACGTGGTTCGATCTCTGGCGGCGCGCGAGCGAGATAAGCATGCACATGGCCATGGGGATGGCGATGCCGCGCCAGGCCCCCTGGGACGTGGCCGATCTCGGTGCCACGGCGCTTATGTGGGGCATCATGATGATCGCCATGATGCTGCCGTCGGCCACGCCGCTGCTCCTGCTCTTCGCGCGCTCGCAGCGTCCTCGGCTCGGAACCGCTGAGGGCTCCTTTCGAACGGGACTCCTCGCCACCGGCTACCTCGTGGTCTGGTTGAGCTGGAGCGGCCTCGCGGCCTGCTTGCAGTGGGCGCTCCATGCCTCGCTCCTGCTCTCGCCCAGCGCCGCGATCACGAGCGCTCTCGCCGGCGGCGCCCTGCTCGTCCTCGCCGGTGTCTACCAGCTGAGCCCGTGGAAGCACGCATGTCTGGTCCGGTGCCAGTCGCCGCTGGGGTTCCTCCTCGGCCGATGGCAAGAGGGACGGTGGGGTGCCTTTCGGATGGGGCTCGACCACGGCGTGTACTGTGTGGGGTGCTGCTGGGCGTTGATGGCCCTGCTCTTCGTGGGCGGCGTCATGAACCTGACCTGGATCGCCGCCCTGGCGGTCTTTGTGCTCCTGGAGAAGGCAGTGGTGCGGGGTCGTTGGTTTTCATTCGTCTCGGGAGGTGGGCTCGTCGTCTGGGGCCTGTACGTCCTGCGCGCCGGCCTGCTGCCCACGTCCTAGCCAACCCACGAATTCCCCAGGAAGCCGCCCGAACCTCGACGGCGACCTCGTACTTCGCGATGTCGGTGGATGCGGGCCAATGCGAGCCCTGCTCCTGCTCCGGCTAACCGGCGCGGCTTGCGCACCCGCAGGAGGCCGATCCGGGCTGGTATCATTCCGGCTATAGCGGGAAGGAGGAGCCATGATCAGGGCTATCGATATCCTGGCCGTGACCGCTCTGATCTTTGCCGGATTCTGCCTCTACT
>DATGCY010000512.1:0-6677 GCA_035311385.1 Candidatus Methylomirabilota bacterium | reverse complement strand
CGAGGCACCGCCGTGCTTGCCGCGGAGTTCGGCGCGCCGAACCCGCAAAAAGTCCTCCAGTACATGAAGCTCACGGGACGAGACCAAGTTCTCCTGATGTCGCGCTTCGTGGGAGAGGAATGGGAGCAGGCGATTCGCGAGGCGAGCGGCCGGTGAGGTCAGCGCTCTGCCTGGTCTGCTTGGGAATGCTCTTGCTCTCGGTGGCCGTGGAGGCGCCACGCGCACACATCGGTGGCACCACCGGCTATGCTTCCATTACCGTCAGCCGGAGCACTGTACGCTACACGCTGACCCTGCCCACGGCCGCTCTTCCCTCGGATCTGGCGGAGACGTTCCGCCTCGCGCAAGCGGGCAGCCAGCAGAATCGAGACAAGCTCCTCGATCTGCTACGCCGGCAGATCGTGCTCCGAGCCAACGGCACCCGCTGCGAGCCGGGTCCGGGCGAGGTCATGGCCGCAGGCTTTGACGCTACCAGCTTCACGATGCATCTCGACTTCGCGTGCGGGGGCACCGTGCAGGATCTCGTCGTGGAGGACAATATCTTCGATGTCCTTGGAATCGACCACCACACATTGGCCAAGGTCGAGACCGACGGCGAGACGCGGGAGCTGGCCTTCGCCCCCGATGCGCGCGTGGCCCGAGTCTCGATCGGCGCTCGCGGGGCTGCTGGCGCAGGGACAAGCTTCTTCAAGCTCGGCATCGAGCACATTCTCACCGGCTATGACCATCTCCTTTTCTTGTTCGTGCTGCTGCTGCGGGGCGGTCGCTTCCTCTCCCTCCTCAAGATCATCACCGCCTTCACGATCGCCCATAGCATCACGCTGGCTCTCGCCGTGCTGCGCGTGGTGACGGTGCCCGGACGCATCGTCGAGCCCGCCATCGCGCTGTCCATCATCTGGGTCGCCCTGGAAAACCTCCTGCGCAAGGACGCGCCGTCGCAGCGCTGGCTCATCAGCTTCTTCTTCGGTCTCGTGCACGGCCTCGGCTTCGCCTCGGCCATCGAGCCGCTCGCCCTGCCTCCGGGGCGCCTCGCCCTCGCCCTCCTCGGCTTCAACCTCGGGGTGGAGGCCGGCCAGGCCTTCGTGGTCGCGCTGCTCCTTCCTCTGCTCCTCTGGATGCGCGGCACAGTGTGGGAGCCACGCGTGGTGCGCGCGGCCTCCCTGGGTGTGGTCGTCATGGGCCTCGCTTGGCTGGTGGAGCGTGTCTTCTTCGTCTCGTAGCTGCCCGCACGAAGGGCGCGCGCGGGACGCCTCAGATCCTTTTTGGGGCTTGAGATTCACCTCCGCTTCGATCATGTTGACCGGCACGTCACTGGAAGGGAGGGCGGACATGCCGAGGGTCTTTCACAGGCTAGGCGGAATCGTGGCGAGACACCGGGAGCTGGCCCTCGCCGTGGCGTTTGCGGCGACGGCGGCGTGGGAGCTGGTTGAGTTCCTCATCCTCGAAAACCGGCACGTGGCAAGTGGACCGCTCACGCTTCTGGTGCACTCGGTGCAGGTGGCGCTCGTGCTGGCCGTCACGTGGGTGATCGGTCGAGCCTGGCAGGAGCGCCTTCGGCACGAGGCGGCGCTCGCTCGGATGATGGAGAAAGTCGTCATGGCCCAGGAAGAGGAGCGGCGACGCATCGGGTACGACATCCACGACGGCATCGCGCAGCTGATCGTCAGCGCCAAGCACCACATCGACACGTCGCGCGACATCGCCGCGCGCGATCCCGATCGCGCTGGCCGTGAGCTGGCCCGGGCTGCCGATCGGCTCCAGAACGCGATCACCGAGACCCGTCGCGTGCTGCAGGCGCTCCGGCCGTCGGCCGTCGAGTCCGTCGGGCTGGTGGAGGCCATGCGCCGGGCGCTCGATGAGGCCGCGCAACGAGCGGGCTGGTCCAGTCGATTCGTCGAGCGGATCGGCGACGGGCGTCTGCCGGTGGCCGTCGAGACAGCGGCCTTCCGCATTCTTCAAGAGGGCCTGGTCAATGCGTCGCGCCATGCCAGCAGCAAGACAGTCGAAGTCGAGGTGAGCCGCCAGCCGCACTGGCTCCACGTCGAGATTCGTGATGATGGCGTCGGCTTCGATCACGACGCCGGCGCGGCCGACCGCGGTTTCGGGCTCGCCGGGATGCGGGAACGTGCGCGCCTGCTCGGCGGCACCTGCCGGATCGAGAGCCGGCGCGGGCACGGGACGGCGATCACGGTTGCCTTGCCTCTCAGCCCGGAGCGGAACGTCTCTCTTGGCCAGTGAGCCCGTGATCCGCCTGCTGATCGTCGACGACCACCCGATGGTCCGCGAGGGGCTCCGGAGCATGCTGGCCGGTGAGCGCATGGAGATCGTGGGCGAAGCCGCGAACGGGCGCGAAGCCGTCCAGACGCTGACCGAGACGAGTCCCGACGTGGTCCTGCTGGACCTGGAGCTACCAGACACGAACGGGCTCACGCTGCTACGGCGGATCAGGGAGATCGCGCCAGGCGTCCAGGTGCTCGTCTTGACGATGCACGAGGATCCCGCCCGCGTCCGGCAAGCGGTGCAGGCAGGGGCAGCCGGGTACGTCCTCAAGGGCGTCGATCGTGCCGAGCTCCTTGCGAGTGTCCGCGCCGTCACGACTGGCGAATCGGTGCTGGACCCTCGCTTGCTGCGAGCGGTGATCGAAGTCACCGATGCGGGGCGCACACCGGCGAGCGCGGCGCAGACGCTGTCAGCCATCGAGCTGGATCTGTTGCGTCTTGTGGCGGATGGACTCACGAACCGACAGATCGGCGCACGGCTGAACTGGAGCCAGGCGACGGTCAAGAAGTACGTCCAGCGCGTGCTCGAAAAGCTCGGCGTGATCGACCGGACCCAGGCGGCGGCGGAGGCCGTCCGGAGGGGCCTACTGAGGTAAACACGCCGTAGCCATCTGGCTCCCCACTTCGTAGCCGAGTGGCTATTGACGGCGTCGGCTTCGATGAGCTACACGCCGGCCCATGAAAGGCGCCGGGCCCGAGCGTTCAGCGCAGATGACACGGCGAAGAGGGCTCGCGCTGGTCGCAGCCGGGCTGGTCGGGTTTGCGACGGCGATGATGCCCACCTCGCTCCCCGCGCAGACGGCGACGCCGGAATCGCAGCCCCTGGTCCTCCCTCCCGTCATCGTGAGCGCTCCCCTGCCCCAACCCGTGCCGCTTCCGCGTTCCTCGATTCCTGGCGCGATCGACACCCTGACAGGGAAAGAGGTCCGGGAGACTTATCCGCACGTGCTGCCCGATGCGTTGGAGAGCCGGACCGGCGTGACCCTCCAGAACGAGCAGGGCACGCCCTACCAGCCCGACTTGAACCTGCGCGGCTTCGTGGCGTCCCCCGTCACGGGGCTTCCGCAGGGCATCAGCATCTTCCGCGACGGCGTGCGACTGAACGAGCCGACAGCGGAAGAGGTGAACTTCGACCTGATCCCCCTCGATGATGTCGAGCTGGTCGAGGTGATCCGCGGGCCCTCAGTGCTCTTCGGCCGCAACACCCTGGGCGCCGCCATCAACATCGTCACGCGGCGCGGCGAGGAGCGCTTCGAGCTCACTCCCGAGCTCGCCTGGGGCAGCTTCGGACGGCAGGAGTACACCCTGCGGCTGAGTGGCCCGGTGAAACCATTCGATTACTACATCGGCGTTCGGTACAGCGATGAGACGGGCTGGCGACAGGATTCGGATGCGCGGATCGGTCGGGCTTTCAGCAAGATCGGGATCCGCACCGGGGGGCTCGACGCCACCGTCTCCTACCAGTACAGCAACGACCGCATCAAGCAGCCCGGTTCGCTGCCCGCCTCTCAGGTGAACACGGATCCCACGGCCAACTTCACGGCGGGCGACTTCTTCCAGCCGACCCTGAACATGGGAGTCATCAACGCCAGCTACGCGGTGAACGAGCAGATCACGCTGGAGGCCAACGGGTTCGTGCGGGCGCTGAACAGCGAGCAGTTCAACGTCAACCTGGCCGGTCCCAATTCACGGCTCCTGAACCACTCGCTGTCGACAGGCGGGCGCCTCCAGGCCAGCCACAAGGGCACGTTCTTCGGATTCGATAACGTGCTGATCGTCGGCGGTGAGTACACGAACAACTACGTGACGAGCCGGACCTTCGAGGAGGACGCGGAGCAGGAGCTCGTCGCCGACCTCAAGGACCGCCAGCAGATATGGGGCGCCTACATCCAGAACAGCCTCACCCTCCTGCGCAACTTCGCTGGGCCTCGTTCGAGCCTCGTCCTCACCACCGCGGGACGCTGGGACTCCGTCAATCACGACATCACCGACTTGCTCGGGGGCCCGAGCGGCGGAGACTTCACGTTCTCTCGCTTCGACCCGCGCGTGGGGATCAACGTCAACCTGAGCGACCGCATCGGCTTCTATGCGAGCTACGGCGAGGGGTTTCGCGCGCCGGCCTTTCTCGAGCTGACCTGTGCCGGGCCGGGCGCGGTCTGCGCCGGGCTTCAGGTGGGTGTGGCGCAGGATCCCCCGCTGCAGCCGGTCGTGGCCAAGACGTACGAGATCGGCACCTATCTCCGGCCGTTTCCCTGGCTCGACATCAACGCGTCGCTGTACCGCACCAATGTCAGCAACGAAATCTTCGCCGTGTCCCCGACCGGCACCGTCGGAGTGTTCTTCCAGAACATCGGATCCACGCGACGCCAGGGCGCGGAGTTCTCCCTGCGAGCGCGCTGGGAACGGTACCTCGAGGGGTACCTCAACTATGCCTTCACCCAGGCCACGTTCCAGCAAACGGTCGAGCTCTCGACCTCGCTGCCGCCCGGGACAGAGACGGTGCCGGCAGGGAGCACGATCCCGCTGATGCCCCAGCACCGGGTGAACTTCGGACTCGCCTGGCATCCCTGGCTCTGGGCGACGATGTCGGCCGGAACGACCTGGGTCAGCTCACAGTTCCTCCGGGGCGACGACGCCAACACGCAGGCTCCGCTGCCGGCCTACTGGGTGACGAACGTCGGCCTGTCGGCCCGATGGCGTGGTTTCGAGGCCTTCGCGAACATCTACAACGCCCTCAACAACCGATACGAGACGTACGGCACCTTCGCCCCCGACCCGCGCCTGGAGGGGTCGCCCGTCGTACGGTTCCTGACGCCAGCACCGCCGATCAACGTGCTCGCCGGGCTGCGCTACACGTTCTGAGCCTCGCCTCGTCGATAGCGCTCCTGGGCACCCGTGCGCTCTCGTCGCCACGTGTTCAACATGTCCGCCTATAGAGATCGCACGGATCGCTCCAATCGCGAGACCGCATCCGGCCCGATGAAGTGGAACGTCCGGAGGCCGACTTTGGCGGCTCCCTCGAGGTTTTCCGTCCGATCATCGACAAAAAGCGCATGAGGGGGCTCCACATTCAGACGCGTCAGGCACAGCTCGAAGATCGTCGGGTCCGGCTTCGCCACTCTCACCTCGCAGGAGACGATGACCACATCGAACCAGCGCTCGAGCGGTCGATCGGCCCGGATTCGCGCCATGGCCTCGGGCACCCCGTTCGAGAGGAAGGCGGTCCGGCCCCCGCCTTCCGGGAAGACCCGCGCCAGCGCCCACATCTCGTCCCCGTATTGCGTCCAGGACGCGACGTCCGCGTCGCCATACGCCCGAAGTCCTTCGAGACACCAGCATGACGGGAGAGTCCTGAACGATCGATCCGTCCGAAACTACCCCGAAACCGTCAAGACCTCCTGAGAGCCAGGTCGACCGTGCCTGCGCGAAGGGCGTCTCATGCCGCGCGCCACATCCCCCAGGCGAGCGGGATGCCGCCAAAGCCGATCAAGAGCCCGTCGACCACCCGGATCGGACGCGGCAGCATGGGCAGCCAGCATGCGAGCCCGATGGCGAAGACGAGTCCCGCCCACCTGGGCAGGCGTCCGCCCCGGCGGATGGCCACGGCGAGGGTGAAGGCTCCGACGGCGAGAGCGAGCTGGCCGAGCAGGAGAACGATCGTCATCGGCCCGCGGTAGGTAAGAGAGATGATCGGCGCCAAGCCCGTCACCCCCGCGAGATGAAGTTGGCCCACAATCGGCATGGTGTACGCCTCCACACCGAAGGCGGGCAGGATCAGGGCCACCCCGGGCAGGCTCCATACGAGGCCACGAAGCGCGAGCGGCTCCGCCGCAGAGCGCGCGTGAAAGCCGTAGAGGGCGAAAAGACCGAGCTGTAGGAGAACGAAGCCGAGCATGCCGAGGTAGTGAGAGCTCGTCCACGCCGTCGAGACGAAGGCCGGGCTCGCGAGGGCGATCCCACGCGCCGGCTCGAAAACGTCGAGGGGAAAGAAGGGCCGCACGAGAGGGAAGAGAGCGAGGAGGAAGGCGGCAAGACCGAGAGCGACGGCGCCGAGTCGGATCCGGGTCGACACTGCTGTCTGCATGGGCATCCTCCGGGATCGTAGGTTGAGGAGCCTCGGACTCGGGGAAGGACTGGTCGACGCACATCGAGCCGCTGTGTGGCGGTGATGAAGATCTGTGACGTCAGCCCTTGAGCCCACTCACCCGCACACCCTCCACGATTCGCCGGTTCGCGACGAGGAAGACCACGAGGAGCGGCAGGGCGCTCAGGGTCGCGCCGGCCATGATCGGTCCGTACGACTCCGAGCTGTAGGCGCTGCGCAGGAGGGCGAGGGCCACGGGGAGCGGGAACATCTCGGGCTTGTTCACCGCGATGAGCGGCCACAGGAAGTCGTTC
>DATGCY010000511.1:0-4011 GCA_035311385.1 Candidatus Methylomirabilota bacterium | reverse complement strand
GGATCCACGATCGCACGCCGAAGGGGAAGGGATCGAATCCCGGGAACTCTCGCCGGAGCGTCTCCTCGATCGGCTCGAGGAGATGCCGCACGCCGGCATCGGTCGAGCCCCACGCGTCGACGCCGAGCCGGGCCTTCTTGTCGAGAACGCTCTGGATGCGCCGGAGATAGGGCGAGTCCGGCGACGCGTACACGAGGCCCTGCAGGCCGATGTCCTTGTACGTCCACAGCGCCCAGCTCGCATCGTGCTGCCGGTAGAGTTCGAGCTGATCGAGGAGAATCTGGTACCGCATGGCGTCGCGCCGCGGCTCGCCGGTGTAGACGGGGCCGAATTCGCCGACCCAGATCGGCGTCTCCGTCTTGCGCATGTAGGCCGTCCGCATCTTGAAGGTCTCCGCGATGACGTCCTTGTCGACGAAGCGGCCCCGGCTCAGGCCGGGGTAGTCGCCACCGTCGACGAGCCCGGGGAGCGCGTAGTCGTGGACGGAGTACACGGTGTTCGGCCAGGGATCGCCGAACATGTCGAAGTCCACGGAGTAGCGATTACCCTCGAGGAACAAGATGTGGTCGGGATCGACGGCTCGTACGGCGTCGTGCAGACGCCGGTAGAACGGTCCGATCACCTCTCCGCCCGCGTCGCCCGGCTCGTTGATGGGATTGTAGCCGGCGACCCAGGGATTGTCGCGGTAGCGGCGGGCGATGGCTTCCCACAGATGCACGACGCGATCCTGGAAATGCCGGTGCGTCCAGAATAGCGCCCGGTGCGTCGGGTTGTCACTGTGCCAGCGCTGATTCTGAGCGCCGGGCAGTGCGTGCAGATCGATGATCGCGTAGAGCCCATGCCGCGCGCAGCGCTCGATGGCGCGGTCGAGGAGCCGGAACCCGCCCTCGTCGAGCTCGAAGGGTCGCCGGTCGTCCTCGAAGTGGCGATAGTTGACGGCGAGCCGCACCGAGTTGAGCCCGAGCGAGGCGATGAACGCGGCATCGGCGTCGGCGAAGAAGACGTCGAGGAAGCGATCGAAGAAGCGGCGGTAGCCGTCCTCCCCGAGGGTGCGGCGCATCGCGGCGCGCTGGAGTGTTTCCGTGGCCGGATAGCCGGTGATGAAGTTCTCCATGTTCATCCAGCCGCCGAGGCCCACGCCGCGCAGCACGATCGACCGGCCCGATCGCGTCACGAAGCCGGGGCCCGAGGTCTGGAGGAGGCTGGCGTCGTTCAGGGCTATCGCTTCTCGGGCGACGGCCTGTCCTCGGTCGTGGGCGCCGCCTCGTGGTCGGGCTTGCGGTCCACGCACGCGCTCTTGAGGGCCGTCGAGATGCTGAGGCGCTTCTTCATGGAACCTTTCGGGTGCGCACAGTCTTTGGTGGCGGCCCGCGGGGTCGCGAGGCCTTCGCGGAGAGCGTCGTTCATCGCCTCTTCCGCCGAGGGAGTCGGAGTCTTCATGAGCTCAAAGAGCGACGGCGGCGGCGTCGGATCGTCAGCGTCCACTCTCACGGCATCGGTCCCGAGCCCGGCGAGAGCCACCACGAAACCGACGAGGACTATCTTGCCACCCAACGAGCGCATGTGCGTCAGGCCGATCATGGTGGCTCGACTATAGCACCGCGTGCCCGTCGCGCCACAGATCGTGGCCCTAGCCGGAACGTTCCCGAATTAGCTGTCGAGGAACACGACGTTCTTGTCGATGGCCTCGCGGGCGACGTGCAGCTTGTTGGCAGCGAAGGCCGGGTCCGGGTAGCCGATCGCCAAGCCGCACAGAATCGACAGTTCCGCCGGGATCGCCAGCTGGGCGCGGACGATCTCGGGATACCCTGCGACGGAAACTTCGACGCACGTGCCCAGGCCACGTTCGGTCAAGGCCAACAGCAACGTTTGCAGGTACATCCCCACGCTGAGCGCGTCGGGGAGGCCGAGGTCCCGGTGCATGCAGACAATGCCGGCGAGCGGAGCGCGGAAGAACTCCCAGTTGCGCAAGACGGCGGCCGCATGCTTCGCTGTGTCTTCGATGGCGATTCCCATCGCCCCGTAGACTTGAGCGCCTAGCTCGCGACGGTAGTGCTGGAACGACTCGGGCAGAGGTGGGATATGAGGCGGCCGGCGCTTTGCCTCGTCAAGCAGGGCCGTGACGAGGCGATCCCGGGCCGCTCCGGACGCGAACACAATATGCCAGGGCTGGATGTTGGAGTTCGACGGCGCACACTGGGCCAGGGCGAGGGCCTCATCCACCAGCTCCCGCGGCACCGGCTGGGGCAAAAACATCCGGGTCGAATGACGATCTTTGATCGCTTGATCAAGGTCCAACGAGTGCCATGCGACTATCATGGTGGCTCCTTCCTATCGACGTCACACCGGCCGCACGCGGCCGTAGCCTGCAGCGTCTGGGCCGACCCGAGGAGGGCGGTCGAGAGCTCGGTCGTCAGCCGGGCAGAGCGGGCATGAGCATCGATGCAGCCCCGGCCTTCCTATCGCTTGGAAGAAGGGGCTGCTTCAGTGTCCCTCAGCGCATGCTGGAGTGCCAGCGATGCTCCGCTCGGCCTCAAGGAGTCAACCGCCGGGGGCGTGTTGTTCTGGCCGACGGCGCGCTCAGCGCGCGCGCACGGTGGCGACGCGCGGCGTCGTGAAAAACATCTCGGGACGATGGCGACGGTGAGGGCCCGTCGAGTGTGCGCGAGACGACCAGCCTACGTGGTCACCACGAGATTTGCCAGCCGCTGCGGATCCGCCAGCAGCTCTGTGCTCGGGCCATGGTGGACGACGCGGCCGCGGTTGAGCACGAGCGCCTCCTGGGTGACCTCGAGGGCCAGCCGCGCCGACTGCTCGACCAGCACCACCGTGAGCGCCTCGTCGCGGATGAGGCGACGCAGCGCCTCGAGGAGCCCATCCACGATGATCGGGGCCAAACCCTCCAGTGGCTCATCGAGTAACAGCAGCGACGGCTGGCCCACGAGCGCGCGAGCGATGGAGAGCATCTGCTGCTCGCCGCCGGAGAGGGCGCCTCCCAGCTGACGGCGTCGGGCGGCCAGCCGCGGGAAGAGCTCGTAGACGTGCGCGAAGGTCCACCGCCCCGGCCGCGCGGCGACGGCGAGATTTTCCTCGAGCGTCAACGACGGGAACACGTCGCGTGTCTGCGGCACGTAGCCGATGCCGAGGCGCGACCGCTCGTAGACGGGCAGACGCGCGATCGAGCGACCTCGGTACTCGATCTGCCCGGAGTGGAACGTGGTGTGCCCCATGATCGTGCCAAGCAGGGTCGTCTTGCCCACACCGTTGCGCCCGAGCACGGCCAAGGCCCCGCGCTCGGCCAGCGACACGCGCACGTCCTCCAGCACGACGGTCTCGCCGTAGCCGGCCCGCACGTCACGCAGGATGAGCGCGTCAGCCACGGCGCTCGCCGAGATAGACGCGGCGGACGCGCGGATCGTCGGCGATCTCGGCGGGCGCCCCCTCGCACAGCACCTCGCCCTGAACGAGAACGGTGATGCGCTGCGCGAATCGGAAGACCAGGTCCATGTCGTGCTCGATGATCAGGATGGCGATGCTCGCGGGCAGCCGCTCGAGACTCTCGAGGATGCGATGGGATTCGAGCGACGGCACGCCGGCCGCGGGCTCGTCGAGCAGCAACACGGTGGGCCGGAGGCCCAGCGCGATGGCGATCTCCACGAGCCGCTGCTTGCCGTACGGGAGATCGAGGACGCGCCGGTCGGCATCGTCGGTCAGCCCGAACATCGCGAGGAGCTCGAGGGCCTCCGCGCAGACGCGCACGTGGGCGCTCGCCGGGCGCCACAGCCGTCCGCCGACCCCGTCACGCTCGGCGATCCCGAGGGCGACGTTGTCGAGCACGCTCATGTCGCGAAACAGCGCGTTGATCTGGAAGGTGCGGCCGAGTCCGCGCCTGACGCGCGCGGCCTGGGACAGCCGCGTCACGTCCTCGCCACCGAGGAAGATCTGGCCGGCCGAGGGCGCGAGCCGCCCGGTGATCATGTTGACGAGCGTGGTCTTGCCGGCGCCGTTGGG
>DATGCY010000510.1:0-7453 GCA_035311385.1 Candidatus Methylomirabilota bacterium | reverse complement strand
ACACTCACATGGTCGCCTCGCCGGAGGGCGACCACGCCTCCGAGAAACGTGAGCCAGACTTGGAGGAGAATCGGGATCTCTTCCGACCAGATGACGGATGCGTTGAGCACGTAGCGGGAGGCCGTGCTCGCCAGCACCGCGGCCACGAGCACCGCCATGAGCACGACGACCGCCGCCTCGAACACCCGATCAAGCCACGTGCGGCCGGCCTCTCTCGCCGCGACCACCTCACCATGCGCTTCGATCGCGGCAGCGTCCGGAGGCGCGTCGTATCCAGGGCCAGCAAGCCCGGTGTCTGCCATGGCGGCGTGCCGCGACCTATCCGCGCGTGTCCCGCAACCGTCTCACCTGGCAGGTGTCGCCGAAAGCGACATTGAGGACCTGCACTGCCGGCTCGTCCACGGCCAGCGAGGCGTCAGACATCCCTTCCTCGAGCTCCATCCAGAGCCGAAGCGGGGCTCCAGCGGGGCCGAGAATCTCGATCGGGCTCCCGCCCTCGATCTCCAGCGCAGCGAGCGTGGCGCGCGACGCGAAGCAGAGATGCCGCCCAGCCATCGACGTCGGCCGCGAGGCCTGGACCAGTGTGAATCTCCTGTGCTGCTGTCGCAGACGTGCTCGTAGCTCCCGGGTGGCCGCATGATCGACCTCCCAGTGTTCGGGCATGCGCAGGCCTCGCTGCGTCTTCGGCCGGACGACGACCCCGTAATCCTCGAGGGCTCCGCGCTCCGACACGTAGCCGTAGGCGACGTCGAGCGCCACCTCGTTCGGGTCCCGCTCGAGAGGGTCACCGTAGCCTCCGCCACCGGCGCTCCGCGAGAAGGTGACGTCGCCCGTGACGAGCCTGTAGCCAGTCACCTTCCCCGGGACGGGCGCGGGATCGAATTCCTTGCCGTCACGAATAACACCAAAGGCATTGGCTCCCGACGACTCTGCCCCTTGCACCCCGAACGGCGGAATCTGGATCTTGTCTCCCAGGTAGGAAAGCGTTGCACCTTCGGTGAGCACCTGGATCCGACGATCGATTCCAAGGCCGCCCCGCCAGCGCCCCGGCCCCCCCGAGTCTGACCGCAAGGCCGAGCGCTCGATCAGCAAGGGGCACTCGTTCTCGGCCACCTCGACGGGTTGGATCGAGCCGAAGTCGCCTTCGAGGAAGGTCCGGCATCCATTGTTGCCATCCCCACCTCGAAATGCGCCGGAACCGCCGGCGGCGAACTCGTAGAAGAGAAACGGCTCGCCCGTCTCGCGATGCCGCCCCCCGATGTAGAAGTTGTTGCCCGCCCCTTTGAGGTCTCCGACGGCGCGCTCCGGTAGCATGGCGGCCAGGGCCCCTAGCATCGTGGTCGCCACCGAGAACGTTGCCTCGGCCATGCCACTGCACGCGGCTGGCCGACGAGCGTTCAGGTAGCTCTCCGCTGGCAGATTGACATGTATGGGCGTCATGGCCCCGTCATTGATGGCGCCATCAGGGTCCAGGAGCGACTTGAGGCACGTGAAGACCATCATCGGGGCCATGGCCGGGCCCACGTTGATGGGCCCGTGGACAGGCGGCGAGCTCCCCGCGAAATCGGCGGTGACCTCGTCGCCGCTCACGGTGAGCGTCACGCGTGCTCGCACCGGTTCTGGCGATCCCCCACTGTTCTCGAGGTGGAACTCGTAGACGTAGCTGCCATCCCGGACGGTCGTGATCGCTTGTCGCATCCGGCTCTCGGAACGCTCGAGCATCCTCTGCGAGCAGGCAAGGACCGTTGCCGACCCGTATCTCGACATCAATGCCTGGAGCTTACGTTCTCCGATCTCGCACGTTCCCATCATCGCCCGGAAGTCGCCCTGGCTCTTCTGGGGCGCGCGGACATTCGCCATGAGCAGCTCGAACGCCGCCTCGGCGACGAGGCCCCGATCGATCATCTTGATCGGGGGAATGCGGACCCCTTCCTGGTAGATCTCCGTGGCATTCCCGGACAGACTGCCGGCGGCCATGCCGCCAACGTCCTCCCAGTGGGCGCGAACGCACACGAAGAACGCCGGGGTGCCGTCTACGAATACCGGACGTATGAACGCGATGTCGTTGAGGTGGGTGCCACCCGTATAGGGATCGTTGTGGAGGAAGACATCCCCGGGGGCGATGCGCCCGGCGAAGCGCTCGATGACGAGGCGGGTGCTGTAGGAGACTGGGATGATATGCAGGAAGTGGTCCTGGGAGCCCTTGGCGACTAGTCGGCCATCACGGTCCAGGAGCGCGCAGGAGAAATCTTGCGCCTCATGAATGTTCACCGAGTATGCGGTCCGCCAGAGATAGGCGCGCATCTCGCCGACCGTGGCGATCATCCCCTCCTGCACCAGTTCAAGGGTGATGGGATCGAGATCCGCTGTCGACATTGACGTGGTCCGTCCTGGGCTCACTTGGTCACGAAGATTAGATTTCCGAACTCGTCGACGACACCATCCCATCCAGGCGGCACCACGGTCGTCGACCCGAATTCTTCGACGATCGCCGGACCCGCGATCCGGGCACCGCGGCCGAGACTACCGCGCTCCCAGACGGGGCTCGGCTGAAACGTCCCCTCGAAATACACCGGGCGCACGGTGAGGGGCTGGGTCCCCGTGTCGTCGGGCACCGTGGCCAGCTTTGGCTTGTCGATCACGCCAAAGGCCGACAGCCGCAGCCGAACGAGCTGGATCTCCTCCTCCGGAGCGCCTTGATGGCCGTAGATCGCCGCGTATGCGACATCGAATCGCTTCCGCAACGCCGCGCCCTCTGGCGCAGGCGTGGAGAGGGGCACATTCACCTCCCAGGCCTGGCCCGCGTATCGGATGTCTGCCGAGCGCTCCAGGCGGATGCGCTCCCCCTTGAAGCCCTCGGTGGCGAGCTGCGCGCGCGCCTGACTCTCTAGCTCGCCGAAAAGGCCCTCCACCTCGCCGGCGGCAAGGTCGCGCTGGAGGGCGAGCCGAGTCTTCACGAAGTCGTGGCGCACGTCGGCCGTGAGCAGGCCGAGCGCAGAGAAGTTGCCCGGTGAGGGCGGCACGAGCACGCGTGGGATCCCGAGCTCGGCGGCGAGGCTGCAGGCGTGCATGGGCCCCGCACCCCCGAATGCGACCAGGGTGAAATCGCGAGGGTCATGCCCGCGCCGGATCGAGACCTCGCGCGTCGCCGTGGCCATCCGCGCGACGGCCAGCCGCACGATGCCGTCAGCAAGATGGGTCAGCGGCAGATCGCCCATCCGAGCGTTGAGTCGCCTGAGCGCCTGTTCGGCAAGGTCAGCTCGAGGCGCGACGAGTCCGGCGAGCAGATGATCGCTTCCGAGCCGCCCCAGAATGAGATTGGCATCCGTGACGGTCGGTTCACGACCGCCGCGGTCGTAGCAGGCCGGGCCCGGAATCGCCCCGGCGCTCGCCGGCCCCACGTGCAAGCCCCCGGTGGCATCGAGCCAGGCAATGCTGCCTCCGCCTGCCCCCACCGAGTTGATGTCGACCTGCGGGGTTCTCACTGGGAAGCTCTCGACGATGTTCTCGCTCGACAGCGCCGGCGTCAGATCGTGGATGAGCGCCACGTCGGTGCTCGTGCCCCCCATGTCATAGGAGATGACATGCCGGAGGCCCGCCGTCTCACCGACGAAGACCGTCGCCTGGACGCCCCCGACCGGCCCGGAGAGAATCGTCTTCACCCCGAGCCGGCTCGCCTGCTCCACGGTCATCGCTCCGCCGCTCGACGACATCGTGTACAGCGGCCCGCCGAGTCCCTCTGCGTTCAATCGTTCAGCCAGTCGGGTGAGGTAGCGGCCAAGCACCGGGGACACGTACGCGTTGATGACCGTCGTCGAGAACCGTTCGAATTCGCGGTGCTCGGGGATCACCTCCGCGGAGTGCGTGATGAACACGCCGGGCAACCCACGGGCCAGGACATCGCGAGCGTGACGCTCGTTGGCTTCGTTCACATAGCTGTGCAGGAAGCAGACCGCGACGGCCTCGACGCCCGCCTCCTGGAGATCCTCGACGAGCTGGGCCAGCTCCCGGTCATCGACGGGGGCCATCACCGCCCCCGTGTGGCGCGTCCGCTCGGTGACCTCGAGACGCAGCGGCCGCGACACCAGCGGCTCGGGCCGCCTGAAGGTGGGCTGGAACATGGTATCGGGCACCCGCCGGCGTGTCTGGCCCACCTCGAGGACGTCTCGGAAACCCCGGGTCGTCACGAGCGCCACGTTGACGCCGCGTCGCTGCACGATGGCGTTAGTGGCCACGGTGGTTCCATGGACGACGCGGTCAAGCTGACTCGTGGTTACCCCGAGCCGCCGCATCGCATCGAGCACACCATCAGCCTGATTCGCCGTCGATGACGTCTTGGTCACCGCGACGCGACCGCTGGCCGAGTCGAAGAGCACGAGATCCGTGAACGTGCCCCCGACATCGATACCAACGACCAGCACGTCAGCGGAGCTCCGCGCGGTTCTCGGCGAAGAAGCGGCTCGTCACATCGACGACCCGCGCGATGTCCTCCTCGGTGTGGGCCGCGGACAAGAAAGCTCGGTTGCCCGTGTGGGCATTGACGAAGATGCCATGCCGCATCAGGTGGTAACGGTATGCGTGCCGCAAGGCGGCCATCCGCCCGGAGCGGAGGGGAAGCAAGTCGCGGTAGTTCCGCACGGGCCGATCCGTGAAGTAGAGTGCCCAGACGGAGCCCACGCTCTGCACCCGCACCTTGACGCCGTGCTCGTGAATCGCCTTGGTCATTCCCTCGACCAAGAGGCTCCCCAGCTCGAAAAGCCTCCGGTGGATGGCACCGTCGCCCCGCTTCAATATTTCGATGGTCTTGAGCGAGGTGTGCACACCGAGCACATTGGCGTTGAAGGTGCCGGAGAAGTGCACGGGGCCTTCCGGTTGCAGCATCGACATGAGGTCCCGGCGACCGGTCAACGCCGAGATAAGGAATCCGTTCGCCATCGCTTTGCCGAACGTCGCGAGGTCGGGGGTGACGCCAAGAAGTTTCTGTGCTCCCCCAAGATCGTGACGGAACCCTGTCTGGATCTCGTCGAATACCAAGATGGTCCCGTAGTGAGTGCAGAGCTGGCGAAGCAGCTCGAGGTAGCCGGGCTCGAGGGGTACGCACCCCATGCCCTGCATGATGGGCTCGATCATGACGGCGGCAGTGTCACGTCCCTCTCGCTCGAAATAGCGCTGGAGGACAGCCGGAGCATTGGCCGGCAGAACCACCGTCTGCTCCACCACCTCCGGCAGTGTCCCTGGCGACGCCACGGTGTTGGGCCGATCGGCCGGGCCCGCGTCATCGGCGCTGGGCGTGATGCTCATGGACAGTGGGTCGGCCCACCCGTTCTGGCCCCCCTCGAACTTCACAATCTTCTTGCGCCCCGTGAACGCCCGGGAGAGCCGGATCGCGTGGTAGCACGGATCACTGCCGCCCCCACCGCACAGCACTACCTTCTGCGCGCAGGGAATCAGTTCGACGAACTCACGGCTCAGGTGGACCTCCCCCGGGTGTGGGAGACCCAGGTGCGGTCCCTGGTTCGTCAGAGTCTCGATCGCCGCCTGCAGAACTTCCGGGTGGTTGTAGCCAAGGACGCAAGGCCCAAGTCCACCGTGCAAATCGATGTACTCGTGACCGTCGACATCCCACAGACGCGCGCCGGATGCCCGCGTGAAGTAGAGAGGGTACGGGTCATACCATCTCCCGTTCCCGTGCACCCCGCCCGGCGCCAGCTCCCGAGCGATCTCATGAAACTTTTCCGATTGGCTCGTGCCGTTCACTGTCACTCTTTCGATGCTCATCGCCGCCTCCTCTCACCCAACGCCGGCGAATGTCCTCACGACCTCGGCGTGATCCTCGGCCCAGCGCCTCAACCTCGGGCCGCTCGCCGACTCTCGCGCGTCGTCCGTGGACGCCGGTGTCGCCGCCCTCGTCTCGATCCGCCCGGCGATTCCCGCTGCACCGCCGTCACTCGAAACGAATAGTCCCGCTTCTTCACGCGCGTCACATGCGACGTCGAGACACGCTGGATGCCCGGCACTCGCGACAGGCGCTTCGTCATGAACTCGTGCATGTGCTCGAGCGAGCGGAAACATGCGGTGACGAAGAGATCGAACCCACCGGTACACGTCCCCAGAAAGAACACTTCCGGCATCTTCGACAGCTGCTCGGCGGCGCGCTCCAGATCTCGCAGATCGACATGCATCATCAGGACAGCATAGTTCTGGTAGCCGATCTTCAGCGGATCAGCCCATGCCCCGATCTGGATGACCTTCTCCCGGATGAGGCGCTCGATCCGCTTCCGCACGGTGCCCTCGGCGACGGCCAGGTGCCGGGCCATCTCCACCGTCGGTCTGCGACCGTCGTTCTGAAGCAGGGTGATGATCTGCGCGTCGAGATCGTCGAAGACGACGCTTTCCGCACTCTCGGTAGCCATGGAGTGCGGATATACTGCTGAGAAGCGCCCTCCTTGTCAAGAAGCCGCATTCCCAGCGGGGATCGAAAACACAGGCGGGGCGTGGTTCGTAGTAGCATGCCCGAAGCGCCCGGGCGCCCCTTCAATTGGGCGACGCGCGGAAGGAGGATCACCTTGACAGATGACGATGCTCGAACGTTCCTCGAGGAAATGCATCGGAAGCGAGGCTACACGCTGGAGATGCACCGGGTCATGGCCTCCGCCGATCTCGAATGGCTGAAGAAGTACACGGCCTTCCTCGAGGCCACGTACACGAATCAGCGGTTGCTCGATCGCAAGACCAAAGAGCTGTTGCAGATCGTGGTCGAAACCGCGCTCCGTGCCGATGTCGAGCAGATTCGAGCTCATATTCGGCTCGCGCTCAATGAAGGCGCGACGGCACGGGAGATCCTCGAGGCCCTACAGGCCGTGATCGCTCCCATGGGTGCCCTCGCATTTCGGCGGGGCATCCAGGCCTGGGCGGCCGAGACTGGCGTGGCGTCAGATGCGCATCACACGCCTGACAGCACCCATTGACTTGCCTTGTCAACCGCACCCATCGCAGAATTCGAAGAAACCCTGGCTATGCTGGACCGCTACATCATCTACCGCAAACGCTATGAGCCCGACGGCGCCCGCGAGTGGAGACGGATGTACCGACGGCTGTCGGCCGACCGGAGGAACGAGTTGCTACAGCGTCTTGAAGGCTGAATAGTGCGCCGCGCCAGCGGCGGCAACTTCTCTCCCGCCTGAACGTCCGCTCCGCGGAATCATGGAACCCTACTACCGGCACGGCCACCTTGCGCCGCGGACTTCCGAGGAAGATACAGCCCGACATCGTTGTTTCCGTCGGCTACGGTTGGTGACCACCAGCACACCTGTTCTTCCGAGTGTGCTTCAGTCTGCGCGAGGTGCGAGGTGGGCCGCATTGCCCAGATCGGCCAACAAGCAGGTCTTAGTCGAGCAAGAGCGGCCAACACCCCCAAGACGCCACCCGCCTTGACACCGGCGATCCTCGCCCC
>DATGCY010000509.1:0-3041 GCA_035311385.1 Candidatus Methylomirabilota bacterium | reverse complement strand
AGCTCGGACTCCAGGAGCTCGGCGGGGAGGGAGGCGCAATTCACCTTCACGAAGGGCTTGTCGAGCCGTCCGGAGATCTGGTGAATGGCCCGCGCCACCATTTCCTTGCCGACGCCACTCTCCCCGGTGAGGAGTACGGTGACGTTAGTGTCGGCGGCGCGGCGCACGATGTCCTCGACGGCGCGCATGCGTTCACTGCCCCGGAAGAGCAGATCAAGGTTGTAGGGAGAGCGATCGACCTCCGCCACCGCAGCCGGCGACAGGTCGAGCGTGGCCTCGTGTCCGTTCAGGGCGAGGCCGCGATGGATGGCGTCGCGCAAGACCTCTGGCTGAACCGGCTTGACGAGGAAGTCACATGCTCCCGCTCGCACAGCCTTGACGGCGAGCCCCGCATCGTTGGTGCCCGACAGCACCACGAGCGGCGTCTCCGGACTCTCGAGTCGAAGCTGGTGGAGGAGATCCAGGACTCCCGGTTCGGCGTCGTCGATATCCAGCATGATCGCCTGGGGCCGAAGACTGGGTACGAGAGCGAGGGCGTCGGGGAGGCTTCCGACGACGACGGTGGAGTAGCCGACTTCCTTGACACCGCGCGCGAGAAGGTCCCTACTCTGGAGGTCGCTGCCGATGACGAGAATAGTGTCGGCGGGCATAGGGCGTAGGGAATGTTAGTCCTTGACGAGCGCCGGCTGAGACTCAGATACTGCTTTCGCGGAGTTCCCCATGCGTATACTGGTTGTCGAAGACGATCCCTCGGTGGCCCAAGTCCTTGCAGAGGTCTTGCGTGTCGAAGGGCATGACGTCCTGGTGGCGCTCGACGGCGTCGAAGCGCTCAATGTCGTCGAAACGACGACCGTGGATGGTGTCTTTCTTGATCTCGTCATGCCTGGACTCGACGGTCTCTCGGTTCTCTCCCGCATCCGGAGCCGCTTTCCGGATCTGCCCGTGGTCATTCTCTCGGCCCACGCTGAGACCGAAGACACGCACCGCGCGCGCGAACTAGGCGCGGTAGACATCCTCGCGAAGCCGAGTGCGCTGCGGGATTTGACGGAGGTGCTGAGGCACTTCACGTCTTCCTGAGCAGCTGCTGCACGTCGCCCGTCTGTTACCTGCATCGACAGCCTTTACCAAGTTTCCCAATTCTGAAAAGCTCCTCAATTTTCACCAGATTGACTCCGAATGCAAGGTCAAAAAAGGAAGCAAGTCTAAGCTCCGAACATTACGAAGCGATCCCCCGTTTTTGGGTGTCCATCCCTCCCTTTCGTGGGGAGGAATTACCTTATGCCCGGCCATGTCAGGGAAGGTGACGGGAACTGAACCCTCGGTGGCCGCAGAAGATCGTCGTGGTTCCACGCTTCTCCCTTCTTTCCTTGACGGGTCTGGCCGCCCCAGGCTACCAAGAGAACAGAGCATGCCGATCCTAAAGGGCAACCTTCATGCCCACACGACCTTCTCGGACGGACGGCTGTCCGTCGAGACGGTGGTGGCGCGCTATCGTGATCTCGGCTACGACTTTCTCGCCATCACGGACCACGAGGAGCTGATCCAGCCGGACTACTGGATGAATCTGCCCGCCAGTGATGACCGGTTGATCATCCTGCCCGGGGTCGAGCTCGACTACCGCCCGTTGTCGCAGCACGTGGGGAAGGTCACCGGCGACAAAGAGACGCTCTACGTCCTCAATCACCCGGCCCGCTATTCCCTCACTGTCGACCAGGCGTTACGGCGCGTCCGCCGGATCGGCCGTGAGTGGCTTCCCATCCACGCCGTGGAGGTGACGGACACAGGCATCTATCAGCCGGAATACGACGTGGAAGCGATCAACCTGCCCAAGGTGGCGACGGACGACTCTCACGAGGCCAGCCACATCGGCCGCGCCTGGATCGAGGTCAACGCCGCGCGCAATCCCGATGCCATTCTGCGCGCCATCAAGGCGGGAGACTTCACGGCGGGTTTCGCAAGCCAGCGCTCGCCTCGGCCGTCGCGGTAGCCTCGACCTGGCCTGGCCACGCGACACTTTCCTCTGAGGAGAACGTGATGACCGAGCCAACCCTGGACGAACTCACGAGGCGTCTCGAGCGGCTGGAGCGACATGGCCGCCACTGGAAGAGAACGGCGGTGACGGTCCTTCTCGGAGCGGTCGCTCTCGTCGTGATGGGCCAAACCCCACCGCATCGTGTCCCCAAGTCCCTCGAAGCGGAGGAATTCGTGCTGCGAGACAGCCGCGGACAGGTGCGGGCCTCTCTGGGTACCGCCCAGGACTCAAATTCGACCGTGCTCCAGTTCCACGGCGAGACTGGCAAGCCTCGGACCCGTATCACCGTGGCGAGCGATGGTACCTCCAGCTTCGAGGTGATGGACACGGGCGATCACGTACGTCTCGTGCTGGGCGTCCGAGACAACGGCGTACCTCGGATTTGGCTCGGCAACGAGACAGGCAAGATCATTTGGCGAGCACCGTGAGCCTGCTCCTCCGGACGCTCGCGTCGAGCATGCCGGCGGTGGCCGCGGCGTCGGCCGAGGAAGTCTCGGCGGTCGATATCGTCCGCAATCCGACCCTGTACCGAAACCGCGTCATCACGTGCGCGGCATCATGCTGAATCCGCGACCGGCGACCATTGGCGCCCTGGCCGTCGCGCCCGCGACCGGTTTCGAACTTCGGCCGGTCCCGCGCTTTTCCAGGTGCTGACGACGGTGCCGCGCACCGGTCAGGTACCCTCCACCGTCACCGTCGAGGGTCGGCTACTTCCCCGCGAGCAGGTTGGCCAGAATGTGTACACGAACGTGATCTGGGCGATCACCGTCAGCTGCTGGTAGGCGGGGGGAACGAGCTCCCCCGTTAGGAGCCGTGAATAACCTTGTCGCCTCCGTCCTGGCGCGCCTGCTCCAGGTACCGCCTGGCCCTCGTGAGGAGAGTGGTCGAAGTCTGGCCGTCCCTGGGGAAGGATACGACTCCCGCGCTCAGGGTCAGCTGAAGGGGCGGCAAATCAGAGCCGCGACGAAACTCGATTCGTCTCATCGCGACTCGCACTCGTTCCGCCACG
>DATGCY010000508.1:0-4793 GCA_035311385.1 Candidatus Methylomirabilota bacterium | reverse complement strand
CAGGCAATCGTGCACGCTCACGGGCGGTGGCTCGCCGCGTCGCCAGTGGTCCACAATGTCGCGCACCGCGGTGGGATAGAGGGCCTCCGCGGGGCGGGCGGCGAAGACCTCCTCGCCTCTGGTCGTGATGAGGCGCATCGTCTCGTCGTGGTAATGCACGAGGATGGCATCGCGCCCCGCGATCTTCCACTCGCTGTCGCTGCCCGCGTAGGGCACGGTGTTGCCCAGCTCCACCACGCCCAGCACGCCGCTTGCCGAGCGCAGCAGCACGGAGGCGAAGTCCTCCACGCGCTGGGCCAGCGCGTGGTGGCTGAGCTGTGCGCCCGTCACCGTGGCCTCCTCGCCCGTCAGATGCAGGAACATGTCCAGCACGTGCGCGCCCAGGTTGCGCAGGCAGCCGCCGCCCGCTTCCGCGGGGTCGAGCATCCACGGCGAGTCCCAGGCCGGATAGCGCGCCGAGGTCGGCCGATTGAGCCGGAAGTAGAGGTGCGAGAGCGGGCCGAAGGCGCCATCGGCGAGCATGCGCCGGGCGCGAGCTACGAAAGGCGAGTAGCGCTGGGGAAACGCCAGGGCCACGAAGGCGTTCTTCGACACCGCCTTGTCCGCGATCTCGCTCACCTCGCCCGCATTGAGCCCCATGGGCTTCTCCATCATGAAGGGGAAGCCGTGGTCGAGGAGATAGTGCGCGGTGGCTGCCATGCCGCTGTGCCGGCCGAGGGCGACCACGAAGTCCGGCCGCGTGCGGACGAGCATCTCGCGGTAGTCGGTGAAGGTGGGCGGGCCGCCCAGCTCGCGCGCCCGCTTCGCGACCACCGCCGCATCGGGATCGTGCAGCCCCACCACCTCCACGTCGGGCAGCCCGGAGAGGACGCGCAGATAGGCCGCGTCGTAAAGCGAGTGCCAGTGGCTCACCTCGATGGCGGCGACGCGCATCGCTACTCCATGTGCACGGGCGCCGGCGCGTCGTCCGCGCGCGCGCTCGCCGACGAGGCTGGGCTGGTGCGCACCCGCTCGAGGAGCGGGAGGAGGAGGATGGTGGCGAGGAACAACACGAAGAGCAGCCAGAAATCGTCGGCGAAGGCGAGGACCTGCGCCTGCTGCGTCACCTCCTGATAGATCATGGCGATGGCGCGGCGGTCCGCGGTGAAGCTGTCCGCGCCTCGCGCAACGAAGTGAGCGGCCCATTTGGACAGCCGCGCCGCCGTCTCCGCGTCGAACGGATTGATGTGGGCGACCAGCGTCGACTGGTGCTCCTGCGTCCGCCGGGCGAGGAGCATGCTCACCACGGCCACGCCGGCACCGCCCCCCAGGTTACGCACCACGTTGAGGAGCGCGGTGGCGTTGCCCATGCTGATGCGTGGAATGGTGGCGAGGCCCACCGCGTTGAGTGGCACGAAGATGAACCCGACACCCAGCCCCTGCACGAAGCGCGGCCAGGCGAGCCCCCAATAGTCCACCGTGCTCGTGAGCACCGACATGTTCCAGGCCGCCCACGCGTTGAGGAGACAGCCGATGAGAAGGAGCAGGCGTTGATCCATGCGGTTGATCAGGCGGCCTGCGATGACGAGCGAAAGGAGATTGCCCACCCCGCCCGGGGCGAGGACGAGGCCCGACGTCCACGCGTCGTAGCCCAGGACCTTCTGGGTGAAGAGAGCGAGGAGCACCATGCTCGAGAAGAAACCGAACATGACGAACACCATGATGAGGCTGGCCGCCGCGAAGTTGCGGTCGCGGTAGACACCCAGGTCGAGGATGGGCTCGCTCGCCGTGAGCTCCCGGATGAGAAAGCCCACGAGGGCGACCACCGCGGTGAGGCCCAGGGTGATGATGAAGTGGGAGTCGAACCACTCGTAGCGCTCGCCTTGGTCGAGGAAGAGCTGGAGTGACAGGAAGCCCACCACCATGAGGCAGAGGCCGGGAATGTCGATCCGGCCGGGCTTGCGTAGATAGGTCGGGTCGAACAGGATGGCACTCGCCGCGAAGAAACCCAGGATGCCGATGGGGAGGTTGATGTAGAAGGTCCACCGCCACGACCAGTTGTCCGTGATCCAGCCGCCCAGCGTTGGACCGAAGATGGGCGCCATCATGATGCCCATCCCCCACACCGCCATGGCCATGCCGCGCTGCCGGAAGGGAAAGATCTCCCACATGATCGCCTGGGAGAGCGGCATGAGCGGGCCGCCCGCGATGCCCTGAAGCGCGCGGGCAAAGAGAAGCACGTTGAGGTTCGGGGCGACCCCGCACAGCGCGGAGGCCAACGTGAAGCCCACCGTGCACAGGAGGAAAAAGCGCTTGCGCCCGAGCATGCCCGCGAGCCAGCCCGTGGCGGGGAGGATCACCGCGTTGGCCGCGAGGTAGGAGGTGAGGACCCAGGAGATCTCGTCTACTCCCGCGGAGAGCGAGCCCTGCATGTGAGGCAGGGCCACGTTGATCACGGTGACGTCGAGGACCTGCATCACGGTGACCGTCATGACCGTCACCGTGATGGCCCACCGGCGTAGGGCGCTCAGGGGCGCGTCGAAGTCGGGGGTGTGGGCGGCCTCCGCGGTGGCCGTGGTCATCTCGGGTCCGCTGTGGAGGGAAGGGTGGAGGCGCCATCGGATGAGCGGGCGTGCATCGCGCCGATCCTGCCAGAGCGAGGGGGCGAGGTCAATTCACGCCTTTCGGTCGAGCTTCGCCGACCTCGCACGACGGGGCTCGTGGAACACACGGTGGTGATCGTCACTCCGAGCACGGGATGGAGTTCGGCGAGAACAACGGCTGCTACCGGCTCATCCGCGACGCGTCACTTCCCCGCGAGCGGCGGCGAGCGGCGCTCGAGGAGATGCGTCGCTTCTACTGCACGTACGGAACGCCCTCGCGCCGCGCGCGAGCCTCTCGCTCGTGTCCCGCCCACGGCGGACGAGAAGGAGGTGGCTCGACGGAGGCGGGACGGGTCAGCTCTACGGTGGGCTCGATCACATAGCGAAGGACCCGGTGCTGCATCCAGCGTACGAAGAGCAGATCCCGGAAGGCCCGGCCAGCCCGGTTGCGCACACCGAACTTCGATTCGCCAAACCGGCGCGCGCGATGGGTGACGGGAATCTCCACCACTCGATGGCCAGCGATCCGCAACAGCGTGGGGACGAATCGATGCAGGCCGTCATACGGGGGAAGAGCCGCCGTGCAGGCTCGTTTCATCGCCCGGAGCGTACACGCGCTATCGCGCACCGTTTCCTGCGTCACCCGGTTGCGGATGAAGTTGGCAATCCGGGACGACAACCGCCTGAGCCACGTGTCGTGGCGATGCACCCGCCAGCCCGTGGCGGCGTCCGCGTCTGCGAGGGCGGCGACGAGCTGGGGAATGTCTGCGGGGTCACTCTGCAGATCGCTGTCCATGGTAACCACGATGGAGCCTTGCGCCCGTCGATAGCCGGCATCCAGAGCCGCGGTGAGTCCGGCGTGCCGGGCGAAGCGAACGTGGCGCACTCGCCCATCCCGCTGGGCGAGCTCCCGGATCCATTCCGCGCTGCCGTCCGTGCTCATGTCGTCGACGAAGATGATCTCGACGTGACGCCAGTGCGCGTCCAAGACACTGATCAGCTCCCGCCAGAGCAGAGGCAGATTCTCCACCTCATTGAACACGGGCAGGATGACGGTGAGCTCGAGCAGCTCGGGGGGAGACGCCGAGATCTGGTCACTCATCGACAGCGTCCGAGGAGCACGTAGGACCGGGATCCCAGAGCCACGCTCCCCATCGAACACCAGCTCGGGTCGGCGGACTGGCGCAGGGACGCCCAGTCGTTCGCCTGCAGGAGCACCTTGCCGGCGTTCGGGCTTTCGAGACGGCGAGCGATGACCTCACGGTCCGTCACCTCCACGATGGGGCGATCGAGGTAGAGATCGAAAACCAAGTTTCCGTCAGGGTACGCCGTGATCGGCGCATCACGCTCCAGAGAACCGCGGACGCCGGCGGCGAACGCCTGGATCGAATAGCTCGAAGCGAGGCCCGCGGAATAGATCCCCGACCCCAGGAGGAGGACAAGGGCGATGGTCGCGGCGATCCATGAGACGGCACGACTCGGCGACCGATGGCCCCGGAGCGACCACAGGGCGGTCACGGAACCCACCAGGGCCAGCCCTGCGAGGCCCGCCAACTCCCCCGACCTGGCGGAGACAAAGGTGGGCATCGAGATCCGCGGGGTCAGCAGAAGCCAACCGCCCACGGCCAGCACCATGGCGATCACGGCGACGAGTATCGTGGCGTGGAGCCAGAGCAGGGAGCGGGCGCGCGAGGCTGCCGTGGTCACTGACGCTGCTATGAAAAGTGCGAACAGGGGATAGAGAGGAAGCATGTAGTGCGAGCGTTGAAAGACGCTCACTCCCAGGAGGAGAAGGAAGGTGGCCATCCAGGCGAATACTGGTCGATAGGCCCGACGATCGGGCGTGAGCCACCACCACACGATGACCGGGACGAGCCACAACGTCCAGGGCAGAAATTCGACCAGCCCGTCGACGAAAGGAAGCGACGGGTGGTGTCGGAAATGATTGAGGTACTGCATCGAAGCGTGCCCCACGCTGACGATCTCGCTGCCCTCGTGCCCAGGCGTCCGCGCGTAGGGAACGACCCACGGCAGGGCCGTCAGCGCCACCAGGGCAAGCCCTGTCAACGGTCGGAACAAGAGGAGCTTACGGACGCCCACGCTGACGGCGAGGGCCGCCACGCCCGCCGGGATGACCATGAGGCCTGGAAGCCCCTTTGTCCAGAGCGCTCCCGCCACGCAGAGATAGAAGCCCGCCAGGTGCCCGAGCCG